>JBEGJL010000215.1:0-11777 GCA_041184605.1 Pseudomonadota bacterium | reverse complement strand
ATCTGTCGGCAAACGTGGTCCTCAAACGCGTTTTCGAACGAAACCATATCGATCGAACCATGCACCGGCTCGAGGTGGGCCTTGTCCGAAATGTTATCGACCACTTCCTGCGGATGGCAGTTCAGCGAGCCCAATTCGCGTACGTTCCAGTTGACCCAGTGTGGGGCATCATAGCCTTCGAAAGGCGGCAGTTCGTAATCCGGCTCCAATCCTTCGGGATCGTACCAGGTCCACAGGCACCCTGCGCGTTCGATCACCTTCCAGCTCTTGATACAGGCCGATTTGGGGATGGGGGCGGGCGAATAGGGGATCTGGTTCACTCGGCCATCCGGGCCAAACCGCCAGCCGTGATAGGGGCAGCGGATGTTGTCGCCTTGAACGTGCTCGCCATCCTTGACCACATAGGAGGTGGTGTTGCGCGCCAAATGCGTGCCCATGTGCGGGCAATATGCTTCAAGCATGAAGACCTTGCCGCTTTGCCCGCCGCGATAGATCACCAGGTCTTCGCCAAAATACCGAACCGCCAGCGGCGTGGTGGTGACTTCTGCAGAGCGGGCAACCATGAACCAGCCGCGTGGGTAAGTGAATTCGCCGAGGCCGTATTCTGCCGTAGTCGCCATTGTCAGTCCCCTCTCAGTTGAGTCGACAATAGTCCAAAACGCAGGGAATTGGCAAGATGGATGCGTAAAATTAGATCCTCAACCGGCAATTGGCCTGCTATGCGTAATTCACAAAGCGATGAATTACGCGAAATCAGTCGCCATCGTCATTCGCGGTCTGCACCTCGGTGATCCGTACCACCCGGGCATTGTACTTCAGCGTCTTGACCGCGATCGAGGTTTCGACGTGGTGCACACCGGGAATGGCCAGAATCTTGTCAGACGCCACCTCATGCAGGTGATCCAGCGAGTTGAACAGGCAAATCGCCAGGATGTTGAAGCGCCCCATGGTCAGCATCACGGCATTAACCTGGGTCAGATCGGCAATCTGCCGCGCCACTTCGCGCACGTCGCTGGCTTCGGCCTGAACCCCGATAAAGGCCATTCGGGCGGAATCGGCGAGGCCAAAGCTGGTGATCGCGGTGAACGAGATCAGCCCATCCTGTTGCAGGCGCTTGATCCGGCCACGCACGGTTCCCTCGGTTACGCCAAGATCGACCGCGATCTTGCGGTTGGAAACGCGGGCATCGCGGGCCAGCACCTCGATCAGCTGGCGGTCCAGATCGTCTAGCTGCGGCGCGCTCATAGGTCCCCCCGCGCCTCGATCGGCGCCACATCAAACTTGTACTTGATCACATCGACAGCAATCGCCGGAACCATCGATCGGATACCGCGGACCTTCGAAAACTTTTCCATCAGCAGGCCGGGCAGATCGTCAAACTCGCGCAGCACCACCAGCATGTCGATATCATAGCGCCCGGTTACCAGGTGGGCGGCGAACACTTCCGGAAACTCGGCAAGTTCAGCCGCAACTTCCGAAGCGGGGCGACCATCAACTTCGATCGCCACTTCCATCAGCACGTTATAGCCATGGGCCGAAAAGTCGGAAACGGCCACCACCCGCAACTTGTCCGCATCTTCCATGCGGCGGATGCGGGCCGAAACCGTGGCAGCCGTCAGCCCCAGGACATTGGCGATCTGCTGGTTGGTGGCGCGGCCATTCAGCCGCAGCTGGTCAACAATCGCGCGGTCAATATCGTCGATCGAAAAATCATCACTCATCGTGCTGGAAGAACCCCCATTTCCAAGCTGCGTCAACCGTTCAGGCCGGTCCTGCCGCGATCAATCCACCGCCGCGAACCCGCGCAACTCGCGGCCAAGCATGTCCGTGCTGAACGGCGCAACCTGGCCGGTTTCTACCCACAGCACCTCCAGCGCGCGTTCGCTAAACTTCCACGCCCCGTCCTCCAGCGCATAGCGATTGTGATAGCGCATGGCAAAATCCAGCCGCCGCCAGGTGCTGGCACCGGCTTCGGCGGGCAGGAGATGGCTGGCAATACCGGTAGTTAATCCGCTGATGGCGCCATCGCTGCTGATCTCGAAGGTCTGATTATAGACATTGTGCATCGTGCGGCCGAAGCTGTTGCTGACTTCGGCGATCATCCGTTGCCAACCGGCGGCTCCGGTGTAACGGGCCGCAACCTCGCCATAGCCGCGGATCACGCCGTCCCGGGTGAAAACGGATCCCAGCAAGGCCGCATCCCGATTGTCGACCGCCAGGCCATAGCGAAAGGCCAGATCGTGCAGTTCTTGCGGCGCGGTGTAGGGCAGGGGGGCAGCCACGGTTTAGGCGCTTTCGGCCAGCCGGAGGCGATCGTTTTCCACCCGTCCCGCGGCCAGCAGGGCAAACAGTGCAGCGGCAAAACCCGACGGCACAACAATCGACATGGCCAGTTGCAGCGATCGGGCATCGTCGCCCAGCGCCTGGCTGATCGCCCCCGTTGCCCAAGGCCCGACAAAATAGCCCAGCAGGGTGATGAAGGCGATGAACAGCGCCGTTGCACTGGCGCGGTAGCTGGCTGGCAGCATATGCTGCAATCCGGCATAGAGTCCGACCGACCAGCCGCCGCCCAGCAACCCGCAGGGGATTGCCACCAGCATGGCAATTCGGAAACTGGGCGCCCAGATCGTTACCAGCACCAGGGCCGTGGCGCACAACAGCGCCAGCCCGGATAGCCGGACCGGCCAGACCCGGCCACGCTGTGACAACTTGTCCGACAGCACCCCGAAAGCCAGCATGCCGCATAGCCCGGCAAGCCCGAAGTTAAGCGCAAACGCGGTCTTTATCGCAACCGGATCCATCGCAAAGCTGCGCGCGAACAGTTCGGGACCCCAATAGCCAAAGGTCACACCCGATAGCGTCCCCAGGCCAAACCCAAGCGCCATCATGACATAGCCCGGGGAACGGATCAGCAGGCCAACCAATTGGCCCAGCGGAACCGTTGCGTGCGTGGCACCATCAGCGGCCAGGCTGCGCGGCGGTTCGCGCACCAGCAGCACGGCGATCAGCCCCAGGGCCGCACCGGGCAGGCCCACCAGCAGAAAGGTTGCGCGCCAGCCATAAACAGCGGCTATGGCCGGGCCACCGGCCTGACCAGCGATCTGCCCGAAATAGGTGGCAAGGCCCAGGATGGCGAAGGCCAATCCGCGCCGCTCAGGCTTGAAATAGTCGGTTAGCAGGGAATAGGCCGGCGCCACGAAGGCCGCTTCACCCACCCCCACGCCAATCCTGGCGAGCCCGAGCGACAGGGGCCCGGTGGCCAGTCCGGTCGCCGCCGTGGCGAGGCTCCACAGCATGCAACCGGCGGCGATGATCCTGATCCGCGATCCCCGATCTGCCAGCCTGGCAAACGGCACCCCCATCACGACATACAGCACAACAAAGGCCGGCCCCATCAGCAGGCCGATCAGGTTGTCGCCAATGTCGAATTCGGCCTTGATTGGACCAATCAGCCCGGTCAGCAGATAGCGATCGGCAAAATTGAAGATGTAGATCACCAGCAGGGTGGCCAGCACCACCCAGGGGTTCGACAGCCGCTGAGCGGGCGTATCAATCACGCTTGATCATGCCGCCGTTAACATGCCAGACCTGCCCATTGACCCAGGCACCGTCGTCTGAGGCGAGGAAGGCCACAGCCGCAGCAATGTCTTCTGGTTCGCCCAACCGGGTGTGGGGCACGGTCTTGAGCGCCCCGGCCACATAGTCATCGGTCAGGTGTTGCTTGACCGCTTCGGTCAGAACCACGCCGGGGCAAATCCCGTTGGAACGAATGCCCTTTTTGCCATATTTGGTCGCAACGTGGCGGACCAGGGCATGGATCGCATTCTTGGTCATCGGATAGGCCACCTGAAAGGCATTGCCGCCAATGGCCGCACCCGAAGAGGTATAGATCATCGCCCCGCCGCCACGCTCGAGCATGACCGGCAAGGCCGCCTGGGTCGCAAACATGTGGCTCTTGGTGTTGATCGCAAACGAACGATCAAGCACCTCTTCCGGGCAGTTCAGCGCATCGATATCGCCTTCGGTCCCGCCAGCCAGATTGGAATGGTAGAAATCCAGCCCGCCGAAGGCATCGAGCGCGGCTTGGACGATGGCCGCCTGCGAAGCGGCCTTGGTGCCATCAAGGTGCACACCAATCGCGCGTCCACCGGCAGCACAGATCGCCGCAGCGGTCTCCTTGGCCCATTCTTCGGTGATGTCACCGATTACGACCGCGGCGCCTTCCTCGGCCAGCCGACGCGCCGTTGCCGCACCGATCCCGCGACCGCCGCCTGCGACCACACCCACCTTGCCATTCAAACCGCGCATTGCGCACTCCTGAAACTTTTGCGTTATCAATACGGCTATTTTATACGCAAATAACTGTCAAACACCAATTGAGACTTGTCTTTTGCGGAATTGTCGGCTTGCCTAGGCGGCAGTGCCGTAGGAGCCACCGCATGATCTTTCTGTGCCTCGCCGCCGCCGCTGGCGCCATCACCTTGCCGCCGCCAAATCCCTATCTTTCACAAGGTGCTCCGGCCGTCACGCATAACGATTCCGGCGCGTCGGATGCAATGCCAGTTGCGGGGCCGCGCGAACAGGGCGTGGTGGCCGCATCGCGGATACAGCGGATTGCAACCGGGCTACTGACGATCAACTATGCGGGCCTGCTGCGCTATCCGGATGGCACGCAAGCAACCTGGAATACCAACAACAACCGGGTGACCAAGATCCGGATCGATGGTGGCCGCTTTGAAGCCCTGGCCTGGCGGCCGATCGACGGCATGAAGCTGCTGTCCCCCGAAGTGGTCAATGCCCATTTGGCCGCCTTCGATCAGGCCGGCAGCGAGGCGGAACTGCGCGCCTATCTGGCCAGCAAGCTGCCCTTTTATGCCGAAACCGAAGGGCGCGAAGCCGGGGTCTATTCGCTGACTGACGAACGCGGGCAATTCTATGTCCTGACGCGCAACGATATCCAGGTGTTCGGTCAGGCTGATCCGAATGATCCACGCTCGGCAGTCGTCTTGCTGCGTAAATGGGCGATCCCGTCAGAGGTCAAGCGCGAGGCTGAGGCCCGCGCGCTGCTGCTGGCGCGGCTTGACCGGGCCGGGATGGGCAGCAACGCCGATTTCCGCCGCGGCGTGGAACAAATGCGTGACATCCCGCTGGGAATCAACATGACCTATGATGGGCATTTGGTGTTCTCAATGGTCGGTGGCAGCGTCGTGGTGGTCGATCGTGATTTTCGCGGGGCGCCCCAGGTGGTGAAGGTTACCGGCGAACTGTTCACCAATTCGCTCTCGATCGATCCCGATGGTGGCATCTATGCAGTTGGTGACCGGCGCATGCACAAGTTCATCTGGCGGCAGGGTCGGCTTTCCGCCAATCCGCGCGATGGGGCTTGGTCGGCCCGTTATGACCTGACTGAAACTCCCTTGCCTGGGGTGCGTGGTGGCGGGACCGGATCGGGCACCACGGCAACCTTGCTGGGTTTTGGCCCGGATGAAGATCGACTGGTGGTAATTGCCGATGGCCAACCGCGGATGAACATCGTGGCTTTTTGGCGCGATGCCATCCCGCGCGATGCCCGGCGGCAACCCGGGACAGCATCCCGCCGCATTGCTGGTCAGGCGGCGGTTCGGATGGGTGGGATCAATGCGCCGTATATCCAGACCGAAGCATCGATCGGGGTCGCCGGGCCCTATGCCTTCGTGCTGAACGGGATGGCACCGGAAAACATCAAGCCTGATCTTGATAACCTGCTGGTCCAGGGGCCGTTCAAGACACCACCGAACGGCATCGAGATGTTCCGCTGGGATCATCGCGGCAACCGCTGGGACAGTCTCTGGGCCCGGCCCGATATCAGCACTCCGGCCGCGATTATCCCGGTGTTGAGCACGATCAGCCGGCAGGCCTATGTGCTGGGCTGGGACACGGACGGCTGGAACGTCTCCGGCTTCGATTTTGATAGCGGTAAGACCGAAACCCGCATGGTGCTGGGCCGCAGCCAGCAATTCAACGGCGCCTGGGGGGTGTTGCAGCTTTTGCCTGATGGCGACGTGTTCATCCCGGGCATCGCCGGTCCGGTGCGGGTAGCGCGCCAGCGCGGCGAGCCGGCGTTAGACGAAGTGGGCGATCAGAAACGGTAAGCCCAGCACGAACAGCCAGCCAAGCCGTCCCCACAGTGCCAGCCGGGGGCTCTGATGGTTCCACAGTCCAAGCGCGCCAGCCGCACCCATCGCGCCGGCGCCGTCGATCCACAGCCCGGCCAGTCCGGCGAGACCGAGCAAGCCCAGCAGGCGGATCGCCTGACCGGGGCGCTGCGGATCGCAGGGATGGCGAAGGCCGGCCAGACCGGCCAGGCCGATCAGTCCAATCAGCCCCGCGGGCGCCGCAAGGGCAGCAAGATCGACCCCGCTCACAGGGTGGGCCTGCGGTTGAACCAGGGCGCAGCCTGTTCGAGTTGGCCGGCCAAACGATAGAGCAGGGCTTCCTCGCCATATCGGCCGGTGAACATCACCCCGATCGGCAGGCCGGCTTGGGATTGGCCGAGCGGGACTGACATGCTGGGTTGCCCGGTCAGATTGGCCATCTGGGTGAATGGCGAGAACACTGCTACCCGCTGGCCCCATTGCTGGAAATCACAGTCGGGCGTCAGATTGATCCGGCCCAGCGGCATAGGCGGCGCGGCCAAGGTCGGGGCCAGGATCACATCATACTTCTGCATGAATTGGCCCAGGTTCACGGCCAGACTCTGCAGGGTGTTATTGGCCCGGGCATAGTCCATCCCGCTCACGCTTTGGCCAAAGCCCATGAAGGCCAGCGTAATCGGCTCAAGCAATTCAGGCCCTGGTGCGATGCCGGTGGCCTTGCCGCGATCAATCAGATCGGCGGCAATCGCGGCCGCCATCACCTGAAACGCAGCCAGGCCAATCGCCCCAACATCCCACTTTGGCTGGGCGATCTCGACATGGTGGCCAAGCCGCTCGCACAGCGCCGCTGCGGCTTCAGCTGCGGCGCGGCAGTCTGGATCAACCGGGCTTCCAGAGGGCGAATCCAGCATCAGTGCGATCCGCAGCTTGCCCGGATGCTTGCCAACCTGCGCCAAGAACCCCTCTGCCGGGGCTGGCGCGCCATAGCGTGAACCGGGTTCCGATCCGTGGGTTGCATCAAGGATCGCGGCGCTGTCCCGCACCGACCAGCTGACCGCATGGTGGGTCGATAGCCCGCCCCAGCCTTCGGTCCGCAGCGGCCCCATTGGTACGCGGCCGCGGCTCGGCTTGAGCCCGAACAGGCCGCAACAGGATGCCGGGATGCGGATCGATCCGCCACCGTCGGTTGCATGGGCAGCGGGCAGCACCCCGGCAGCCACAGCCGCAGCCGCACCGCCAGATGATCCGCCGGCAATCCGGTCGGGGCTCCAGGGATTGCGGGTATCCCCCGTCAGCTTGTTCTCGGTGGTGCCGGTCAGCCCCAGTTCCGGCGTGGTGGTCTTGCCAAAGACAACGAAGCCGGCGCGCTCGATCCTGGTCACCAGTTCAGAGGTGACCGGCGCGCGAAAGCCCTTGTAGAACCGGCTGCCGCCTTCGGTCAGTTCACCGGCAATATGGGTGTTAAGGTCCTTAAGCAGCCAGGGAACGCCGGTAAACGGCCCTTTGGGCAGGCCGGCGGCCAGCGCCTTGCGAGCATAATCGTAATGCCGCTGCGCAACGAAGTTGAAGCGCGGGTTCAACGCTTCGGTCCGGGCGATCGCGGCTTCCAGCAGTTCGCTTGGGCTGACCTGGCGTTGACGCACCAGCCCAGCAAGGCCCAGCGCGTCGTGGCTGGATAACAGGCTTTCAATCCCGCCGCTGCTCATCGCCTTGGCTCCTCCCGCCGCACCGGCCGCGATTGCTGCGGCCCCGCCTGCCACCACCTGTCGCCGGGTTGGCACCTCAGCCAGCCGCCCGCTGTGCCGAAGGGACGCCATCCCCGGCCGCATAGAAGCGGCGATAGAATTTCCGGAAATGGGGGATCGGACCATCACCATCGCAGATGATCGGGTTCGGTTCGTACCGCATCCGGTCCCAGACAACCTTGTCCTGATCAAGCTGCTTGTTGACGTCCTTGATAATCGCGCGGGCCAGACCGGCCATCGGCCCTTCGGTTTGCTCCTTGGGCTGGGTATAGCAATAGATCACCTGCAATTCGTCCAGCTCAACCGGAATGATGCAGGCCACCAGCAGGGTCTCGCAGATCCCGGTGAACCGCACCCAGGCTTGGCCCGGCCCCATCGAATTGCTGGTGATGGCACCATCGACCATCCCCTTGGGGGTGCCCATCTTGGCGCGGACAATCCCGCAGCGATCCCATTCGCCCCACGACAGCTCAGAGCTGGGCAGCTCGGCCGTGCCGTGAATATATTTGAAGTGCGCAAAATCGACCCCGTTTTCGGCCATGTTCTGCAACGATCCGAAGACCCGCCATTCGACGACATCGTAAGGCGTCCAATTGGGATCGCTGGCTTCGGGCAGGCTGACCACCTCATAAAGCGGCGCTTCATCTTCCGGATGATACCACACCCACAGCCACTGGTTGGCTTCGCGGATATGCCAGGTGCGGGTGCACTTGCGCTTGACCTGCGGGGGAATAGCCTTGGCATAGGGTATCTCTTTGACCACCCCTTCCTCGCCATCATAGCGCCACGCGTGGAACGGACATTCCAACAGGTTGCCAGCCACCTTGCCGCCATGGCCCAGGTGCGCGCCAAGGTGCTTGCAATAGGCATCCACCATGCGGACCTGGCCATCTTCACCGCGCCAGACTGCCAGGTCGCGCGCGAAATAGCGCGCTGGCTTTACCTCGCCCACGGCCAGGTCCTTTGCCATCATGAACGGGTACCAGCCAAACGGGAAGCCGATGTCGAGATTGCGCTGGGCCGGGGTGGGGCGGTTGGCAATCGGCGCGACACGCCAGGCCTCGCGCTCTTCCTTGGTCATCTTTTCCAACACCTGCCACACGGCCACCGGGGCGGTGCGGGCGTCGGTTGCGGCTTCGGTCATGTCATTCTCCCCGGGGGTGCCGGTCGTTTGGGTGTGATAGGGGTTAAAGCTTGAACACGCGGGCGGCGTTGTCGCGCAGGAACTTGGGCCAGACCTCGTCCTTCAGCGGCACATTGACCATGTCAGACATGATCCGCTCGAGGCTCAGGCCCATTGGGAAGTACCCGGCATAGATGATCTTGTCCGCGCCACGGGTGTTGGCATAATCAATGATCGCCTTGGGATAGTGCTTGGGGGCAAAGGCGCTGGTTGAATAATAGAGGTTTGGCCACTTCAGCATCAGCTTGACCGCCAGATCCTGCCAGGGTTCCGCGCCGTGGCGCATCACGATCTTCAGATCGGGGAAGAACCAGCAGACCTCGTCCAGATGTTCAACCTTCTGGGTTTCCATCGGGATGCGCGGCCCGGGGATGCCAACATTAAGGCAAATCGGAATGTCCAGTTCGACCGCGCAGGCATAGAGCGGGAACATGTATTTGTGGTTGATGGCCACCTGGGGAAGCGTGCCGGCCGGGAAGACGCTGATTGCTGACAGGCCGACTTCGGCATGGATCCGCTTGATCCGCCGCACTTCATCCATCCCCTTGTTGGGATCGCACGGCAGGTCGAAAAAGAAGCGGTCGCCATAAAGCTCTTTGGCCCGGCGCGAAGTTTCATTCTCGTTCCAGCCAACCAGCGCCTTGGCAATGCCGTGCTGGTCCATCTGATCGACGGTCCATTTGACATAGTCATCGGCATGGCCAGTCTGCGGCACGTCCTTGAACATGTATTGCGCCGGCATCGAGAACTGTTGCAGCGTCTGTGCATCCTTGATCAGCGGCCGAAAGGCCGTGAACCAGTCAGAGCGGTCCTCAGCCTCGGGAATGCCAAGCATGCAGTCGATGATGCCGATGTCCTTGGGCATGCCCATGTCATTGTTCTCCGGATAAAGCTGGCCAGGCGGCACGCAGTGCCACCTTGTTGATCTTGCCCACATCGTTGCGGGGCAGGGGTTCTGAAACAAACGCGACGCGTCCCGGTGCCTTGTAGCGGGCCAGCCGTTCGCCAACCCAGTCCTTGACAGCCTGCTCATCAAGGTCGGTGGCTTTGACCACCGCAACCAGCAGCTCGCCCAGTCGTTCGTCGGGTATGCCGAAGGCGGCGCATTCGCCAACGCCGGGCATTTCGCCCATCACGCGTTCAACCTCGGCGCAATAGATGTTCTCGCCGCCGGAAATGACCATGTCCTTCACGCGATCGACGATAAAGATGTAACCTTCGGCGTCGACATAGCCGACATCGCCGGTGCGCAGCCAGCCATCCTTGGTAAAGGCCGCCGCGGTTTCTTCGGGCCGGTTCCAGTATCCGGCCATGACCATGGCCCCCTTCAGCTGGATTTCACCGCTTTGGCCGGTTGGCATCACCTTGCCGTCGGGGGCAACGATCCGGACCTGTGCCAATGGCAGCACCCGGCCCGCTGACGCGCGGTTGCGAATGAAATCCTCACCCACCGCCTGAGCCAGCGAGCCCGAGGCTTCGGTCATCCCATAACCGGTCCCCATCACTGCATGGGGGCATACCGCGCGGATTTCGTCCAACAGGTTGACCGGCAGAGCCTGCCCGCCAGAGGCAACGTTGCGCAGCGAGGAAAGATTAGCATCGCCCAGCCGGGCCCGATTGAGTAAATCCCACAGCATCGTCGGCACGGCCGAGAACATCGTGATCTGTTCTGCCGCGATCAGCCGGACTGCTTCCTGGGCATCCCAGCGGCGCATGATCACCACTTTCGACCCGGCGAACAGAGGCGAAAGGAAGGCCGCACCCAGACCTGAAATGTGGAACAGGGGATAGACCAACAGCACCGCCTGCTGCGGCAGATTGGCCATCAGTGCTTCGGGCGTCATGCCATGGGCCTGGGCCATATTGTGCAGCACCATCACCCCCGACAGCTGCATCAGCATCAGCCCGGTAATCAGGCTGCGATGGGTCAGCACCGCCCCTTTGACCCGGCCGGTTGTGCCTGAAGTGAACAGGATGGTGACGGGATCGTGCGGCTGGGCCAGGCCCGGATCGGGCAGGGCAGCGGCCGTTCGTGCGGCGATTTCCTGATCGTCAAACGGCTTGGTCAGATCATACATCCGCCCGGTATAGCCACCGTCACGGATCAGTGCGGCCCGGCGGCTGTCGGCCAGCACCAGCGCAGGGGTAACGTCATCGATCATCGCCACCAGTTCGGCCGGCGAGCCACGACTGTTAAGCAGCGCGGCAATCCCGCCGGCCTTGATCACGGCCATGAAGGCCACAATCCATTCGGCGCGGTTGCGCATGCAGATTGCCACCCGATCCCCGCGGCGGATCTGCAACAGCGGCACCAATTGGTCGCGCCAGGCGAAGACCTGTTCAAATGTCAGGCGGCGTTCGGCGCCGTCTGACGAGAAATCGACCATAAAGGTCTTGTCGCCATGTCGCCGGGCAAGGTCGATCATTAGCCCAAGGTCCGGGGCGGCATTTGCAAATTGCAGCACACCTTCCCGCTCGGTCAGTTCGAACGGGGTGCCGGTGGCCGTGACAGCGGCGAAGACGGGATCAACCTGGTTCATGGTGTGCCTGCTGCTGCTTCCTTGGCCCAGCGATAGTCCTGCTTGCCAGCAGGAGATCGTTTTACCTCATCCACCCAGACGAGCGCCTTGGGGACCTTGTATCCGGCCAGTCGTTCGGCAAGGAAAGCTTTGATCTCTTCAAAGTCTGGCGCGGCAACACCGGCCCGGAGTGAGA
>JBEGJL010000214.1:0-12098 GCA_041184605.1 Pseudomonadota bacterium | reverse complement strand
TCTCTGCACCATGTGTCACATCTCCAGTCTTTGCGGGAGCTGCGGGCCTGGCGCTTGCTGATGAAGGCCCCGCAGCTTGCGCGGGGCTTGGTTCGTTTGGTCTACGCCTTGGTCCAGCGCGCACCACGAACCGCCCCGCCGCAGCGAGTCGGTTTAATGGTAATCGGCTTGGTAATGGCCATCAGCATGCTGGCGCGCCTAGCCGTGCTGCACTGCAATGTAAACGCTGTTTATGCCTCGGCGTGAACAGCGCAGCCTTACCAGCGGGCCTTGTCCTTCAGGTAACGCCCGGCATCGAGGATGTCCTTGGGCTGGTAGCTGCTGAACAGGTTCGGGCCATAGCGGGATCGATAGGTTTCATAGACCGGCAGAACCAGTTCGCTGTGGACGATCGGCTGGCGGTGCCGGGCGCGGAAATCGCGGATCGGGATGCGGGCTTCGACACAGGTTTCAAAGGCGGTCGGGGCAAGCGCGATCGCATTCCCGTCCGGCCCGTAAAGCCCGGAACCGCCGCCGCCGGCATCCTCGAAATAAAGGCCGTTGTCAGGCGAAGCGGCATTGTTGGAAATCGCGGTGTAGACCTGGTTGTACATCGACGTGGCGGCAATATCGGCCGGGGTGAACCCGCCCGAGGCGGTGCGCAGGATGATCTCCGCCCCCTTCATCGCCATGGCGCGGAACACTTCTGGCTCACGCTGGATCGATGAGGTGGAGATATTGCCGATCGGCGTGCGGGTAACCGGAATCACCGCATCGGCGCCATACATTTCGACGTACCGATCAAGCACGTCATAGACCGTGGTGGTGAACAGTTCGAACCCGCCAAAGGCGCCCTTGATGTTGCGGGCCTTCCAGTGCTTGTCGACCACTTCGCCCTTGTCATTCATGATCGTGGTAATCGACAGCAAACTGTCGGGCCAATCCGGGTCGCGGACGTAGGACCCGAACACCAGCCAGGTACCATGCTCGCGCGCCTTCTTGGCCAGGATCTCGGTCTCTTCACCCGGCACCTCGATCGCGATGCGGCGGGAATCGGCCAGGTTCAGCTTGTAATTGTATCCGGTGATCGGAAATTCATGGAAGAACAGCAGGTCCTTCTTGCCTGAGAAGCCGTTGGCATAGTCGATCAAGTCGCACATGTGCTGCACGTTCTCACGCCGCTTTTTCACGGCATTGCCCGCATCGACCGCCATGACGCGGGACTGGACCACGCCCAATGAAATGACGTCCTTGGCCAGCGGCACGGTATCGTAAGTGCCATCGGTCCGCTGGTTGATCGGACCGCCGCCCTTGATGGCGGCCTCAAGCGCGTGCGGTTCAAGCATCGCAGCCCCGGCCAGGCCAGCCATGCCAAGCCGGAAGAAATCCCGCCGGTCCCAATCATTACGCATTATAGTCCCTCCCATTCCCAGAAGGACACTAAATTTGTCCGGACAACTTTTGTCAACCACGGATCGCTTCACTGCCCTCTTGCGCTTGGACCGTTCGACCGCCACCTTCGCGTTTCGAAATGCAATGAAAGGTGCCCGTGATGGCCGATGCCGAATATACCCCGCCCAAGGTCTGGACCTGGAACAAGGAAAACGGCGGGCAATTCGCCAGCATCAACCGGCCGATTTCGGGCGCGACGCATGACAAGGAACTGCCCGTCGGCCAGCACCCGTTCCAACTTTATTCGCTGGGCACGCCCAACGGTCAGAAGGTGACGATCCTGCTGGAAGAACTGCTGGAAGCAGGACACAGCGGGGCCGAATACGATGCCTGGCTGATCAACATTCGCGAAGGGGACCAGTTCGGATCGGGCTTTGTCTCGATCAACCCCAATTCAAAGATTCCCGCTCTGCTCGATCGGTCGGGCCCGGAACCGATCCGCCTGTTCGAAAGTGGTGCGATCCTGCTGCATCTTGCCGAAAAGTTCGGCGCCTTCATCCCGACGGACGCCAGGGGACGGGCCGAGTGCCTATCATGGCTGATGTGGCAGATGGGCAGCGCCCCGTTCATCGGCGGCGGTTTCGGCCACTTCTATGCCTATGCCCCGTTCAAGATCGAATATGCGATCGATCGCTATGCGATGGAGACTAAGCGGCTCTGCGACGTGGTCGACAAGCGCCTGGCCGAGGCCCGGTTCCTGGCCGGGGACGACTATTCAATTGCCGATATGGCCGCTTTTGCCTGGCTGGGCCTGCTCTATCGCGGCAAGGCCTATGGCGATGCGGCGACGTTCCTTTCGATGCACGAGTACACGCACCTTGGCCGCTGGGTTGAGGAAATCCTTGCCCGCCCGGCCGTAAAGCGCGGGCTGCGGGTCAACCTGCCGACCGGCTTGATCGAGCGCCATTCGGCCGCCGATTTCGATAATTTGCCCGAAGAGCAATAGCCCCCTTCCCTAAGCCGCGCGGCGTGCTAAAGGCCGCGCGGTTGCTGGGGCGTAGCCAAGCGGTAAGGCACCGGTTTTTGGTACCGGCATGCGAAGGTTCGAATCCTTCCGCCCCAGCCAGCGATCTCTCGGCCAGCCGATTGCGGCTGATCGCCGTTCGATCCGGTCCCAACTCCACTGCAAAAGTGCTGGCCTGAAAACGCAGCGCGTGTCCGCCAAGTTATGCCGGCGCAGCCTATCCCAAGCTTATGGGGACACATGGACCGCGGTAGCGGCTGGATTCACCGCTCTGGCCAGCGCCATCACTGAACCGGCAGTTCCTTCAGCGGACGGCTGGTATCGGCAAGATCCTGGGGCGCAATGATTGCCCCGTCCTCAACCAGCTTGCGGGCCTGGACATAATCCTTCACCGCGTTGACCGCATCACAGGCAATCACCCTGCCCTGCTTAAGGTATAGCACCGAGAAGCTGCGATTGGCAGGATCGCCCCGCAGAACCGCGGTATCGTGGCCACCCGATAGGCCGACTGTCTGGAGCTTGAGGTCATACTGGTTCGACCAGAACCACGGCGTTGCCGCATAGGGCTGTGGGTCGCCCGTGATGGCCCGAGCAACACAGGTGGCCTGGTCGTTAGCGTTTTGGACGCTTTCAAGGCGGATCACCTGCCCATCGGCAAACCGGTTGGGGTGCGCCGCGCAATCGCCGATCGCATAGACATGTGGCAGACTGGTGCGGCAAAACGGATCGACATCGGCGCCATTACCGCCCGCGGCCCCAGCGGCGATCAACGGACCAACCGCGGGGATGATCCCGATCCCGACAATAACCAGCTGACATGCGATCAACGAACCGTCGGCCAGCCGTACGCCGGTAACACGGTCGGCCCCCTCAATCGCCGCAAGCCCGGTTTCGGTGCGCAGATCAACGCCGTGCGCCCGATGCTCTGCCTGATAAAAGGCAGAGAGCGCTTCCCCGGCAACCCGGGCCAGAACCCGGGGCAGCACTTCCAGCAAGGTCACATGCTTGCCCAGCTTGCGCAACACGGCCGCCGCTTCCAGTCCGATATAACCGCCGCCAACGATCACCGCGCGCTCGACCTTGGGCAAATCGGCAAGAATCGCATCGGCATCAGCGCGGTTGCGCACGCCATAGACCCCCGGCAGGTTGGCACCCGGACAGGTTAGCTGCCGCGGCTCGCCCCCAGTTGCCCAGACCAGATCGCCATAACCAATGGTCCGGCCGTCGTGCAAAGCCACGGTCTTTGCTGCCGGATCAAGCGACGTGACTTCCGCATTCAGGATCAGGTCGATTCCCTTGTCCGCCCAGAATTCCGCTGGGCGGATCAGCAAGCGTTCCCAAGTCTTGTCGCCCAGCATGTATTCCTTTGACAACGGCGGGCGCTCATAGGGCAGTTCGCTCTCTCGCCCGACCAAGGCAATGGTTCCGGCAAAGCCCAATTGGCGTAGCTGGATTGCCGCATAAGCACCGCCTTGGCCCGCGCCAACGATCACCGCATCGAAGTTCATTGCAGCTTAGCCCCCAATCGCCGGTTTTTCCGCCAAGCCAGGAACAGCAGGACCGTTCGCTTTCTTGCCGTCATGCTTACTGTTCACAAATTGCCCGGAAATCAGCGCCTCAAATCGCTCTCTGGCAACCGCTTTCGATGGTTCATGAGAGAAGATCACACTTTGCTTATGCGCCAATGCATCAAAAGCCAGCTTGGCCATGTCCGCAGCGGAAATTCCATGCTCGGCCATTCGGCGTTGCAGTTTCCCCAGAAGGTCTGAAGCCCCGTCAGCCAGGCCCGTTTGGACTGCGGCCGGGCAGAGCAGTGCGGCGCGGACCGTAGCGGTACGCGCACTCAATTCTGCATCTAGCGCCTCTGTGATAGCCAACAGGGCATGCTTGCTGGCCGCATAAGCCCCATAGCCCGCCGCAGCAGAGAGCATTGAGGTTGAGCCTGTCACGACAAAGACAGAAGGCTGCCCATGCTTTTCCATAAGCGGGATCAGCGATTTTGCCGCGCGAATTGTACCGAAAACATTGACGGCGAACATCTGTTCGATTTCGCCATCTGCTTGTTCAAGGATCTCTCCCGCGCGCAGAATCCCGGCATTTGCAAAGACCATGCGCAGGACATCACCCTGGCGGCCAATCAAGTCGGCGAAGCTTTGTAGGTCAGCCGTGCTAGTAACGTCGCCAGGGCAAAGCAGGCATGCCTGCGCACCCAATGCTGCGCGCAGTTCCGCCAGCGCCGCTTCGTCACGATCAAACAGCGCCACCCGAGAGCCACGGGCAACGGCTTCTCGCGCCAGGGCCGCACCGATTCCATGTGCCCCGCCGGTGATTGCAATCAGATCAGCGTCCATCCTGAAAGCTCCTCACTGCACCGGCAAAACTAGGGCTTGAGATCGATCTTCAGGACTTTGCCCGAAGCATTGCGGGGCAGGTCATCAACCACCACAACACGACGCGGGACCTTGTAATTGGCCATATTGTCGCGCGACCAGGCGATGATTTCATCCGGGATCACGCTGGCATCGGGACGTGGAACAATAAATGCCACACCCACTTCCCCCATCCGTTCATCGGGGGCACCGACAACGGCCACCATGCCCACCGCGGGGTGCGCCGCCAGGATCTTTTCCACCTCGGCCGGATAGACATTGAACCCGCCCGAAATGAACATGTCCTTCTTGCGATCGGTGATCCGGACATAACCATTGGCATCCATTGTCCCGACATCGCCGGTATGCAGCCAGCCCTGGCTATCTATCGCTTCGGCGGTTGCCACCGGATCATCAAGGTAGCCCAGCATCACCCCGGTGCCGCGCACCAGAATTTCGCCGGTCTGCCCGCGCGGCACCTCGTGCCCTGCTTCGTCAGCGATGATCACCTCATTGCCCGGGATCGCCGCGCCGCACGTCTGCGCGATCAGTTCCACCGGATCACCGGGGCGGCATGATGTAATGTTGACACATTCGGTCATACCATAAGCGGTAATGATATCAGCCATGCCCAGTTCGCCGCGGATCCGTTCGATCAGCACCGGCGGCACCGTGGCGGCTCCGGTGGTGCCACCGCGCAGCGACGAGCAATCAAACGGACGCTGCTCGCGCTCGGCCAGCAGCATCTGGAAGATTGTTGGCGGGCCGGGCAAAAAGGCAATGCGTTCCTGCTCGATCAGGCGGATCGCCTCTGCCACGTCAAACTGCGGCATCGGCACCATGACGGCGCCGGCCAGTAGACAGGCGACCCAGCCCACCTTCATCCCAAACGAATGGAAGAACGGATTGGCAATCAGATAGCGTTCGCCCTGGGCGAGCCCGGTGTTGCCGATCCACACGCCAACCTGCGGCAGGATCCGGCCGTGCGACATCAGCACACCTTTGGGCACGCCGGTGGTGCCACTGGTAAACATGATGTCCGAGATATGATCAGGCGTTAGCCCGGCCAGCGCCTGGTCAACCTGGGGATCGGCGGCTCCGTTCCCGCTGGCCACAAAGGCCGCGAAATCGCGATCCAGCATGACGGTCTCCGCCAAGGCCGGGAGCTGTTCGGCTGCCAGCAAGGCCGGATAGTCGATGCCCAGAAAGCCGGTGACCGTAAACAGCATCCGTGCACCGGTTCGGCGGAGGATGTCGCCCGCCTCGCGCCCCTTGAGCCGGGTGTTGAGCGGCACAATCGCCGCGCCGCAGGTCTGGGCGGCAATCGCCGCGATTACCCACTGCCGGCTGTTCGGTGCCCAGATGGCAATCCGATCGCCAGTCCCCACCCCGCGCGCGAGCAGAGCCGAGGCCGCCGCGCGGCAATCGTCCCACAGCGCGGCAAAGGTCCACGATTGCCCGCCTTCGATCAGGGCCACCGCATCGGGCCAGCGCCGGGCGGCGGCGGCGGCGACATGGGGTATTGTTGGGGGTGGCGCCTCAGCCATGCATATTGCCGGGGCCGAAATAGGCCTGCATCAATTTGACCTTGCCCGCCGCATCGAAGGCAAAGGTATCGATCACGTCGATTGCCATATCCTTGCCATCCCAATGCAGGCGCACCTGCATGGCAAAGGCGGCATGGGCTGCGGCCACCCGGATCGGACCTTGCAGATGGAGCTTGGCCCCGGTCGCCATCGATTGGGTGTAAAATTCCAGAATTGCAGCCTGACCGATGCGCGGCGCCGAACCGATCGGATCTTCGACCACGGCATCATCGGCAAAGATTGCCGCCGCCATGGCCGGATCGCCTTTGGCAAAGGCCGCGACATAGGCGTGAACGGCGGCTTCCATCTGTTCGGGCGTGGGCATGGCAATTACTCCGGAAAATAGCGGCTGATCGTATCGACCACGCAGGCCGGCTTATCGCCGCCCTCGATCTCGACCGTGACGCGCACGACCGACTGGATCGCCCCCTTGACCTCTTCAACCCCGACGATCTCGCCCACACCGCGGATCCGGCTGCCAACCTTGACCGGGGCAAGGAACCGCAGCCGATCGGCGCCAACGTTGACCGCATGAGTAAAGCCGCGCACCTCAATCAAATCGGGCAGGAAGAAGTTGACCAGGCTCATCGTCAGATAGCCATGGGCGATGGTGCCGCCAAACGGGCCGTCCTTGGCCCGGTCAACGTCGACATGAATCCACTGGTGATCGCCGGTTACCGCGGCAAAGCCATTGACCCGGTCCTGATCGATAGAGAGCCATTCGGTCGGGCCTAGGGCGGTGCCTTCCTGGCCGATCAGATCACGCGGATTGCCATAGATTTTTGCCATGATCAGGCCCGCTGGCTGGAAACCGAGAGCACTTCCCCGGTCATGTAAGAGGACAGGTCAGAGGCCAGGAACATCATGACGTTAGCCACTTCCCAGACTTCGGCCGGGCGCCCAAAGGCCTCTTTGGCTGAGAGTTCCGCCAGCAGTTCATCGCTGGTCACCTTGGCCAGGAAAGCATGCATCGCAATCGACGGGGCAACCGCATTGATCCGCACGTTGTGTTCGGCGGCTTCAACCGCGGCACAACGGGTAAAGGCCATCACCCCGGCCTTGGCCGCAGCATAATGCGCCTGCCCTTGTTGCGCGCGCCAACCCAGGACTGACGCATTGTTGACCACGACCCCGGCCTTGCGGGCATACATCGCAGGCAGGAAGGCGCGGCTCATCCGGAACACACTGTTCAAGGTGACGTCGAGCACGCGGAACCATTGTTCGTCCGTCATGTCGACAACCGCGACCTCGCCGCCCAGCCCGGCATTGTTGATCAGCACGTCAACCCGGCCCAGTTCGGAAAGCGCGGCCGCGTGCAGGGCATCGACCTGATCCTGGCTTGTGACATCGCAGACAAAGGTTGCGGGGCGCTGCCCGCATTCTGCCGCGATCCGATCGGCCGCTTCGCCCAGGCGCCGCTCGTGAAAGTCGCTCATCAAGACGGTTGCGCCTTCTTCAACCGCCCGCTTGGCTGCGGAAAAACCGATGCCGGTGCCGGCTGCGGCGGTAACCACCACGGTTTTGCCCGCCAGCAGATTGCGGCCTTGCGGATAAGCCGGGATCGGCGCCGCCATCACACGTCTCCCCGCGGTTCGCGCGGCATGCCAAGACCGCGTTCGGCGATCAGGTTGCGCTGGATCTGGTTGGTGCCGCCATAGATCGTATCGGCGCGCGAATAGAGGAACAGGTTGGGCAAGCTATCCCATTCATATTCGCTGCCTTCAGCCACTTCGCCGAGCTGCCCGAGGACGTCCATCGCCAGTTCACCCAGGCTGCGACGCCAGGTGGCCCACTGGATCTTGTAGGTCAGCGCGGCCCCGTCGATCTTGGAATGATCGGTCTGCGAGAGCATCCGCAGCGCGCCGTAGCGCATCAGGTTCAGGCCGATCTCCGCCTTGGCAATCCGCTGGCGAATCAGGGGATCGCGGGCCGCACCATTGGCCTTTGCAGCGGCAATGATCTCGTCCAGTTCGTTGCGGAAGCCCATCTGCTGGCCCAGAGTGGATACGCCGCGTTCAAAGGCCAGCAGGCCCATGGCGATCTTCCAGCCATCACCGGGCGCGCCGATCAGGCTATCCGCCGGACAACGCGCATCGGTGAAGAAGGTTTCGTTGAATTCGGCATCGCCGTTGATCTGCTTGATCCCGCGGATTTCGATCCCCGGCTGATCAATCTCCATCATCAGGAAGGTCAGCCCCTTGGGGCCCTTTGATCCTTCCTCTGACCGCGAAACAACAAAGATCCAGTCAGAGATGTGGGCCAGGCTGGTCCAGATCTTTTGACCGTTGACCACCCATTCACCGCCATCGAGCCGCGCCTTGGTGCGCACCGAGGCCAGATCCGATCCCGCCCCCGGTTCGGAAAAGCCCTGACAAAATATCGTTTTGCCCGCCGCGATATCGGGCAGGAACCGCTGCTTCTGTGCTTCGGTGCCAAAGGCCAGCAAGGTTGGCCCGGCGAGTTCGACCCCGATATGGTTGACCCGGCCCGGCACCCCGGCGCGGGCATACTCCTCAGCAAAGATCACCTGGTGGGCCAGGCTGGCATTGCGGCCACCCCATTCCTCGGGCCAGCCAATGCACGACCATTTGTGGGCCGCCAATTGCTGTTCCCATTCCTTGCGCCGTTCGGGGCTGGCGGTCAGTTTGGTGATGCCCTTGATGTCGCGGAATTCGCCCGCCATCTGGTCATTGAGCCAATCGGCGCATTCCTGACGGAACAGTTCATCCGCCGGCGAAAAACCAAGCTTCATGCGGCTTCTCCCAGGATCATCGTGGCGATCTTTTCGCGGTGCCAGTTGCCGCTGCCCAGCATCGACTGGATCGCCCGCGCGCGCTTGAAATAGAGGTGCGCATCGTGTTCCCAGGTAAAGCCGATCCCGCCGTGCAGCTGGATCATGTTCCCGGCACACATGAAATAGGTATCAGCGGCAAAGCTCTTGGCAGCATGAACCGCAAGCTCGGCCTCTTCCGAACCTTCATCAACCGCGCAGGCCGCCCAATAGACGGCCGAACGGGCCTGTTCGATCTCGATCATCATATCGGCAAGCCGATGCTTGTAAGCCTGAAACGATCCGATCGGCCGCCCAAACTGAACCCGCTCGCGGGCATAGGCCACGGTCCGATCAAGCGCAGCCTGGGCGCCGCCCAAGGCTTCTGCGGCAACCGATACAAACCCCGCGCGGTGCGCAGCCTCAATCGCCGCAGCAGGATCGGCCAGCGGCACGCCCTTGGCACCCGCAAGCACGACCCGAGCATAGGGGCGGGTCTGATCCATGGTCGTCTGTGCGGTAATGGTCGCCCCGACGGCATCAGCCGGTACGATCCAGGCCCCGGTGTTGCTGGTCACCACCAACACGCCAGCAGCCGCGCCGTGGGCCACGAAATGGTCCGCACCGCTCAGCAGATCGCCATCGACGACCAGCGCCGCATCGTGGACATAGCCCGCGATCCGTTCCCCGGACAGCAGCGCAGGCAGCCATTCGGCTTGCTGCGCAGCGCTACCGCCCGCGGCAATTGCCTGAGCCGACAAGGCCAGCGAACCCAGCATCGGCAAGGCCGCAACCTGTGCGCCAGCCGCCTCGGCGATGATCGCCAGTTCAACCAGCCCCAGCCCGGCCCCGCCGGCGCTTTCGGCGATGCCAATGCCCGAAAGGCCCAGCTCCTGACAAAAGGCGGTCCACAGTGCGTGGTCAATCCCATCGGCGGCCATGGCCGCGCGGGTCCGTTCGCTGGTGGCATTTTCGGCAAAGAAGGCACGGGCCGTCTCGCCAATCATCACCTGCTCTTCCGAGAAGACGAATTCCATTATGCAGTCCCCCAGACCTTGCGCGGCGGCACGCGGTCAGCCAGCAGCTTGTCAACGGCGGCCCCAACTTCGGCCGGATCCCACTTGGCGCCCTTGTCGACGACCGGCCCTTCGCGCCAGCCGTCTTCCAGCATGATCTTGCCGCCTTCGAGTTCGAACACGCAGCCGGTCACCTCGGCGCTTTCGCTGCTGCCCAGCCAGACGACGGTGGGGGCGATATTGGCCGGATCCATCACATCAAAGGCCTGGTCAGCAGTTGCCATCTTGTCGGCAAAGGCCTGTTCGGTCATCCGGGTGCGGGCCGACGGAGCCAGGGCATTGGCGGTAATGCCATAACGTCCCAGCTCAGCCGCCTGGACCAGGGTCAAGGCCGCGATCCCGCCCTTGGCGGTTGAATAGGCCGCCTGGGCAATCGAGCCCTGCAGCCCGGCGCCAGACGAGGTGTTGATGATCCGCGCATCGGGATTGCCGCCAGCCTTCTGCTTGGCGCGCCAGTAATCGACAGCGTGGCGCGACAGGCAGAAATGCCCGCGCAGATGGACGTGCATGGTCGCATCCCATTCGTCCAGCGTGGCGGAAACGAACATCCGATCGCGCACGATGCCGGCATTGTTGACCACCACGTGCAGGTCACCAAAGGCGGCCACAGCGGCATCGACGATGCGCTTGGCCGCATCCCAATCGGTAATGTCCTCGTAATTGGCGATCGCCTTGCCGCCCGCGGCCACAATTTCGGCCACCACGCCATCGGCAGCGCTGGTATCGCGTCCCTCACCGTTCAGCGAGGTACCGATATCGTTGACGACGACATTGGCGCCCTCGGCAGCAAAGGCCAGAGCATAGGCCCGGCCGAGGCCGCGCGCAGCGCCGGTGATGATGACGGTGCGGTTTTCGCAGATACCCATTACAGCCTCTCGATAATCGTGACGTTGGCCTGACCGCCGCCTTCGCACATGGTCTGCAGGCCATAGCGGCCGCCGGTGGCCTCAAGCGCGTTGAGCAAGGTGGTCATCAGCCGCGCGCCCGTGCCGCCCAGCGGATGGCCCAGGGCAATCGCCCCGCCCCGGACATTGACCCTTTCATGCGGAATACCGAGTTCCTTCATCCAGGCCATCGGCACCGAAGCAAAGGCCTCATTGCATTCGAACAGGTCAATATCGTTGACCGTCATCCCGGCCTTCTTCAGCGCGTGCTGGGTGGCCGGGATCGGCGCGGTCAGCATCCAGACCGGATCGTCAGCGCGGACCGAGATGTGGTGAATGCGCGCGCGCGGCTTGAGCCCGTGATCCTTGACCGCCTGCTCGCTGGCAATCAACAGCGCCGCCGCGCCATCACAGTTCTGGCTGGCGACCCCGGCGGTAATCACCCCACCATCCTGAACGGTCTTGAGGCTGGCCAGGCCCTCCAGCGTCGTGCCGGGACGGATCGTCTCGTCAGCGTCCAGCCCTTCGAGCGGCGCAATCTCGTTCTGGAACAGACCGCCTTCGCTGGCCGCTTGGGCGCGCTGGTGGCTGGCAAGGGCGAATTCTTCCATCGCGGCGCGGCTGATTTGCCACTTTTGCGCAATCATTTCGGCCGAGTTGATCTGGTTAAGAATGCCATCGCCAAACCGGTCCACCCAGCCGCGCGAGGTATTGAACGGATTGTCAAAGCCATAGGGCTGACCCGCAAACATCGCCGCGGAAATCGGGATCGCGTTCATCGCCTGGCTGCCGCCCGCAACGACCAGATCCTGGGTTCCGCTCATCACCCCCTGGGCGGCGAAATGGACAGCCTGCTGGCTTGACCCGCACTGCCGGTCGATCGTGGTGCCAGGCACGTGCATCGGCAGACCGGCCACCAGCCACACGGTGCGGCCGATATCGCCGGCTTGCGGCCCGATGGTGTCGCAGCAACCCCACACGACATCATCGACCAGATTGGCATCGATTCCGGTACGCT
>JBEGJL010000213.1:0-12824 GCA_041184605.1 Pseudomonadota bacterium | reverse complement strand
AACCGGTGCAGCCCAAATCGGCCCACTGATCATAATCGAAGTGGTTGCCGCGGATGTAGACCATCGCGTTGATCGCGCTGGAGCCCCCCAGCCCGCGCCCGCGCGGCTGGTAGCCGATCCGGCCATTAAGGCCCTTTTGCGGAACTGTGTCGAAGCGCCAGTTCGACTTTTCAGGGATGAATGGCATGAAGCCGGGGGTCTTGACCTGGATAGTATCGTTGTGCGGCCCGGCTTCCAGCAGACAGACCCGGCGCTTGCCGTCCTCTGACAGCCGCCCAGCCACGGCGCTGCCCGCGCTGCCGCCACCGATCACGACGATATCGAACTGGTCCATCTCTCAGGCTCTCCCTTTGGAGGTGAGCGTTAATCGAGCGATTAAAGCACTTCAATCCTTATCCGCATAAGATGTTGGGCCAAGCGCAGGCGATCAGCTGAACGCATCGATTGCGCAATCAGGTTGTGACCTTTTTACGACAGCCTGTTTGCCATTCGATATCTCGGTAATCACAGACTCTTGCGTCGATTCCGTGGCTGGTTCAGCAGTGGTGCACCAGGATCAAAAGCCGGAATGCCCGGCAGATCCAAGGGAGGAACCATGCAGAAGAAATTTGAAACGCCGCTGGCTCGCCGCCTGCTGGTGGGCGCCGCCATGCTCGCGCTTGCCGCACCGGCCTATGCGCAGACCGCTGATGAGGCCACTGACGGCAACGAGATTGTCGTGACCGCGACCAAGCGCAACGAGACGATCCAGAACGTTCCCTTTTCGATCGCCGCGGTCACCGCGGCCGATATCCAGAAGACTGGCGCGACTAACATCGAAGACATCGCCCGTAATGTTGCTGGCCTGACGGTGCAGAACCTTGGTCCGGGCCAGAGCCAGGTTTCGGTGCGCGGCGTTTCGGCCGGGCAGATCGTCCGCGACCAGCCGGGCGTTAAGGAGCAGGTCGGGGTCTACCTTGATGAATCGGTGATTTCACTCTCGCTGTTCACACCGGATTTCGATCTCTTTGACCTTAACCGGGTGGAAACGCTGCGCGGGCCGCAGGGCACGTTGTTCGGCTCAGGCTCGGTCGGCGGCACTGTCCGTTACATCACCAACCAGCCCAAGCTGGGCGTGACCGAGGGCACGGTCGAAGCCGGGATCAACACCTTTGAAGGCGGTTCGCTAGGCTATGGCGCCAAAGGTGCCGCCAACGTGCCGCTGGGTGAAAAGGCTGCGCTTCGCCTCGTTGCCTATGGCGAGAAGTTTGGCGGCTTCATCGATGCGATCGGTCCCGCGGGCGGCAAGGACGTCAACGACGGTCGCCGCTATGGCGGCCGTGCCAGCCTACTGCTTCAGCCAGCTGATGGGATCAAGATTACCCCGCGGGTGATCTACCAGGACGTTCAGGCCAACGGCTTTAACCGGGCCGAGCGCTACAACCTTTATTACAACCCGCTAATCAACATAAATCAGGTCATGCCGGACAACACGCAGTACCTGCTGCTCCGCGAACAATTCCGTGACAAAACCACGCTGGCCGATCTCAATATCAGCGTCGACCTTGGTGATACGGTGCAGGTGACCTCGGTTACCAGCTACATCAACCGCGATATTCTGGTCAGCCGCGATGCTTCGGCGTTGACCGGCTCGGTCTATGTCTCGTTTGCCGGTGCGGCCGCCGCTGCGGCCGGCGGCGCACGTCTGCCTTCGAACCTACTCGACACCACTAAGCTCAAGCAGTGGACCCAGGAACTGCGCCTCGCCTCGACGGGCAATGGCCCGCTCCAGTGGGTGCTCGGCGGCTTCTACAGCAAGGTCGATCGCACCTATGCCCAGCGCTTGCCAACCCCCGGTTCGGATGCGTTCAGCCAGATTTTCCTGAACGCGGCTGCGGGCGGCTTGCCAGTTTCGGCGACCTACAACGGCTTCCCGGCCAATTCGCCGTACAATGCCGACATCCCCTATGACATCAAGCAAGTCGCGGTGTTCGGTGAAGCAAGCTACGAGATGGGCCAGTTCAAGCTCACCGCTGGCGGCCGCTACTACGACTTCAGCGAGACGCGTGACTTCATCTCGGGCGGCATTTTTGCCAATGGGGATACCTTCCGCGGCGATAAGACGAGTTCGAACGGGTTCACGCCGCGTGTCATCCTGTCGTACAAGGCCAGCAATGACGTTTCGCTCAATCTCCAGGCCTCGAAGGGCTTCCGCCTGGGCGGGGTGAACGATCCGCTCAACATTCCGCTCTGCTCTGGCGGCGCAACCGGTCCAGATGCCCGGACCTATGGCGGTCGTCCGAATTACAAGGACGAAACGCTGTGGAACTATGAAGCCGGCCTGAAGGCGTCGACCAATGGCATTACCCTGAATGCTGCGGTGTTCTATAACGACATTCGCAATCTACAGGTCACGGCGGATGCCGGTTCGTGCTCTTCGCGCGTGGTGTTCAACGTGCCAAAGGCGCACAGCGCAGGTGTTGAGGTTGAAGTCGGCTTCAAGCCGGCTCCAGGCTTTGAGTTCTCGCTGAACGGTAGCGTGATCGATTCGAAGTTCGACAGTTCGGTCAAGGATGCCGGCGGTGCGGTGATCGCCGGGATGCGCGATGGCAACCGCCTGCCGACTGTGCCGAAGTTCCAGGTCGCCGCCAATGCCAGCTATGTGACCTCTGTGGGTGACGGGCTCGACTGGTCGATCAATGGCAGCTTCCAGCATGTTGGCAACCGCTACACCCAGCCGGGTGACCAGGAGCCGGGGACGGGCAGCTTCACCAATTCGCTGTTCTTCAACCCGTCAACCTTTGCCTTTGGCAGCGGCAGCTACACCTTCGGCAGCTACCTGCTGCCCAGCTACAACCTGGTCAATCTCTCGACCGGGCTTGAGTGGGAAAGCGGCCTGTCGATCTCGGCTTACGTGAACAACCTGTTCAACGAGACGCCGCTGCTCTCGCTTGATCGCGAACGCGGCGGTCGGGCCCGGATCGGCTACAACGTAGGCAGCCCACGCAAGTATGGCCTGACGGTTCGCCAGACCTTCTGATCTGCCTTACACGGAATAAGGCCCGGTTTGCGAAAGCAGCCGGGCCTTATTCTATCGGCAAGTCATTCGGCCGGTTCGACGGATTGCCGGGCCAACCATCTGGCCTTGATCGTATCAGAGGTGTCGCGGCTGCCATCGTGCGACCAGCCGGGCTGGCGCCAGACGTAGGATAGTTTGTGCCGCCAGGGCGCCCGCCATACATCCCTCGCAATCCCGATCCATTCGTGGAACACCGAATAGAGCAGATTGAAGGTGCCAAGCTGGCGGACGATCCCGTACCGGATCGGCTCTTCGCCTACTTCCGGCACGAAGGTGCCGAACATCCGGTCCCAGATGATGAAGACCCCGGCATAGTTTGAATCGAGATAGCGCGGATTGGTGGCGTGGTGCACGCGGTGGTGGCTTGGGGTGTTCATCACCGCTTCGAACCAGCGTGGGAAGCGCTTGATCACTTCGGTGTGAATCCAGAACTGGTAAATCAGGTTCACGCCGCCGCAGAACAGGATCATCGCCGGGTGGAACCCGATTGCGGCCAGTGGCAGCTTGAACAGGAAAGACGCCGCGAGCCAGCCCGTCCAGGTTTGCCGAAGCGCGGTGGAGAGGTTGTAATGCTGGCTGGAATGGTGGTTGACGTGGCTCGCCCAGAACCACCGTACCCGGTGTGCGCTGCGGTGGAACAGGTAATAGAGCAGGTCATCCAGCACGAAGCAGAGGATCCACGCCCACCAGGTCCACGGTACGGTCGCCGCACGGTGGTCCCACAGCCACAGCATCAACCCATAGATTGCGCCGCCAAAAATAAGCCCGGCTACCGTGCTGCCCAAGCCAAAGGCCAGCGAAACCAGCGTATCGCGTGGTTCATACTTCTCCGGTGCGTTTCGGCGCGCCCAGATCATCTCGAAGACGATCAGCAGGATGAAGAAAGGTACGGCGAAATCGACCGGATTGGGCAGTTTAGCCATGCTGTGCTCCCGAAGCGGGCAGGCGGCGCAAGCCGGCGGCCCAGACGCCCGCGGCCTCGCCAAGATGCAGGGTGATTGTGCCGAAGCTGGTGTCGCCAGTTCCGATCACCAGGAAGTCCCGGTCTAGGCGGGCTTCGACGCGATCATCCAGCAGGCGGCCAACCCACGCGGCCCCATGCCGGCGGAGCAGCATCTGCCGCCCATCGGCATCGCGCAACAAGGCCCCTATCCCTGCCCTGTCAAGCGCGAGGTCAACCGGTTCGAATCCCTCCACAGCCTCATTTGCGAGGAAACGCGCATGGTCTGCGTCGCGGATCCGCAAGTCGCCGCCCAGTTTTAGCCATCGGGCCAGCCAGGCAAGCCCCAGGATCGCGACCAGCGACGCGCCGAACTTGGCCAGATCGATCCATGCTCCTGCCATCGCAGCCTATCCGTGACGGGCCTTGAGCATGTCCATCAGCGGCCGGACGGGGGTGACATCGTAACCGGCAGCAGCTGCTTGAGCGGTCACTTGCTCAAGGTCGGCCCCATCACTGGCCTGCGCCAGGGCCCAAAGCAGGGTGGAGCGGGTGCCAGATCGGCAATAGGCCAGGACTTTGCCTTTGCTCTTGGCCAGTGCTGCAGTCATTGCCTCAACCTGCGGCCCGGAAAAACCGGCGTGGGTGACAGGGATTGCCACATAGTCCATCCCGCGGGCACGGGCAGCCGCTTCGATCTCGGCACCGGGAACCTGGTCATCACTCTCGCCCTCGGGGCGATTGTTGATCACCAGCCCAACGCCCAGGGCCTTGGCCTTGTCCAGATCGGCAAGGCTGATCTGCGGGCTGGCAAGGATGCTGTCGGTCAATTGGCGAAACATGTGGGGCACCCCATAGGTCGGAACCTGATCTGGACTAGCCTCGACCGGCCACAATGCCAAGCGTGCGATGGGCCCTCAAAGGACAAAGCCAATTCGGCAGAAATGTCACAGTGGCGCCCGCCCGGCACGGCTGCACGCGAATCGATTCGCCAAGGGGGATTAGATAGGTTATCACCAGACTTGCAGCACTGCGGGCATGAGTCTGTTGCGTCTGCCTCCCCGGTGCGTTTCGTCCGCGCGGCCTGGGTTGTGAGCTCGCGGACGATACGAAAGTGCGTTCGGGTTTATGGGTTTTGATAGAGGACGTCGCGGCCGTGGCCGTGACAAGCGCGACGGGTTCGGTGAAGACAGCTTCGATCCGTTTGCGGGCGGCGGTGATCGCTTTGGCGGTGGTGACCGTTTCGGCGGAGGTGATCGTGGTGGCTTCGGTGGCCCGGGTCGCGGCGGCTTCGGCGGCGGAGACCGTGGTGGCTTCGGCGGTGGCGCTGGTGGTGGCGGTCGCGGCGGCTTTGGCGGCGGTGCCCCGCGCGGCGGCGGTATGCCTGCCCAGGTGGTCGGAGAAGGATCCGGCACCGTAAAGTTCTTCAACGCCGGCAAGGGCTTTGGCTTCATCCAGCGTGATGAAGGCGGCGAAGACGTGTTCGTACACATCAGCGCGGTTGAGCGCGCTGGGCTGGAAAGCCTGGCCGAAGGCCAGACGCTGAAGTTCACCCTGGTCGATCGCGGCGGGAAGATTTCCGCCAGCGACCTTGAGATCGTGGGTGACCTGATCGAAGCCCCCAAGCGTGAAGCTGCGCCGCAGCGTCAGCTGACGGGGGACAAGGCTACCGGTACGGTCAAGTTCTTCAACTCGATGAAGGGCTTTGGCTTCATCACCCGTGATGACGGTCAGCCTGATGCCTTCGTGCACATCAGCGCGGTTGAGCGGTCCGGCATGGCCGGCCTCAACGAGGGCGACCGCGTCGAATTCGACATCGAAGTCGACCGACGAGGCAAGTATTCGGCCGTGAACCTGGTGCCGCTGCAGGGCTGACCTGCAGGCACCAGTCCCGGGGTTGCCCCGGGACTTTCCACGGCTTAGAACTCCGCAAATGGCGGCCCTTCGCGGGGCCGCCATTTGTCGTTTTCCATTTCGTGCATATTTCGCATCCAGCAAAGGAAATCAGCGATGTCCATCACCCCGCTCATGCCAGTCTACCCCCGCTGCGGCTTCCGGCCCGTGCGTGGCGAGCACTGCCACCTGATCGGTGAGGATGGACAGCGATACCTCGATTTCGCGGCTGGGATCGCGGTCAACCTGCTGGGCCATTCACACTCTGGCCTGATCGGTGCGATTCAGCGGCAGGCCGCAACCCTGATGCATGTCTCGAACCTCTATGGCAGCCCGCAGGGGGAGCACCTTGCCCAGCGGCTGGTTGACCTGACCTTTGCCGATACGGTGTTCTTTACCAATTCGGGTGCCGAAGCGGTGGAATGCGCGATCAAGACGGTCCGCGCCTATCACCAGCATGTCGGGAACGATCACAAGTTCGAGATCATTACCTTCAAGAACGCCTTCCACGGTCGGACCATGGCGACGATCAGCGCCTCCAACCAGGAGAAGATGCACAAGGGCTTCATGCCGTTGCTGCCGGGCTTCAAATACGTCGACTTTGATGACTTGGAGGGTGCAAAAGCCGCGATCGGTCCAAACACGGCCGGCTTCCTGGTGGAGCCGGTCCAGGGAGAAGGCGGCATTCGTCCCGCTTCTGACGCGTTCATGCAGGGCCTGCGCGCACTGGCCGATGAGCACGACCTGCTCCTGGCGCTGGACGAGGTGCAGTGCGGCGTTGCCCGGTCCGGCACGTTCTATGCCTATGAGCAGTACGACATCGTGCCCGACGTCGTTGCGACAGCCAAGGGCCTTGGTGGCGGCTTCCCGCTCGGCGCCTGCCTGGCGACCGAGAAGGCCGCACGTGGCATGGTCATCGGCACCCACGGCTCCACCTATGGCGGCAATCCGCTGGCCATGGCTGCGGCAGAGGCGGTCTTGGATGCCGTCGCCAACGAAGAGTTCCTGGCTCAAGTCCGCACCACCAGCGAACGACTGCGCAGCCGGCTGGAACAGTTCATCGGCAATTATCCCGACCTGTTTGAACTGGTCCGGGGCAAGGGCCTGATGCTGGGCGTCAAGATGAAGTTCGAAACCCGCAGCTTTGTTGCCCACTTGCGCGACAACCATCACCTGCTGACCGTGGCGGCGGGCGACAATACCCTGCGCCTTGTGCCACCGCTCGTCATCGGCGACGCGGAAATTGATGAATTCTTCGACAAGCTTTCGGCCGGTGCCGCCAGCTTCCAGCCACCGGAACTCGCAGCATGACCCGGCATTTCCTGAACCTTGTCGATGCGGGCAGCGACGGGCTTGTCGCGATGCTCAACGATGCGTTGGACCGCAAGGCGGCCCGAACCGCCTGGCCCAAGGGCAAGGTTGATCCCGACGCGCCGCTGGCTGGCCATGTGCTTGCCATGGTGTTCGAGAAGAACTCGACCCGCACGCGCGTCTCGTTCGATGTGGCGATGCGCCAGCTGGGCGGCAGCGCGATTACGCTGGAATCGGGCACCAGCCAGCTCGGGCGTGGTGAGACGATCGCGGACACGGCGCGCGTGCTTAGCCGCATGGCAGACGTGATCATGCTGCGCACCGATGATCATGCCAAGATCGAGGAACTGGCCCACTACGCCAGCGTCCCGGTGATCAACGGCCTGACGGACGAGAGCCATCCCTGTCAGATCATGGCAGACCTGTTGACCCTGCTGGAACGCGGCAAGGCACTTCCCGGGCTTGAACTGGCCTGGCTTGGCGATGGCAACAATGTACTCAACTCGATCATCGAGGCGGCCGGCTTGCTGCGCTTCAACGTCCGGGTTGGCACGCCCAAGGGTTACGAACCGGACGCTGGCTATATCGACCGTGCCCGCGCACTCGGTGCGACCATCACGCTGACCACTAATGCGACCGAGGCTGCGCGCGGGGCAGATGTAGTCGTAACCGACACCTGGGTGTCGATGGGGCAGGATCACGTGCACAACAAGCTTGCGGCCATGGCCCCGTTCCAGGTCGATGAGAAGCTGATGGGTCTCGCCAATGCAGGGGCAACTTTCCTCCACTGCCTGCCAGCGCATCGCAATGAAGAGGTTACGGATGCGGTGATCGATGGGCCGCAGTCGGCCGTCTGGGACGAGGCAGAGAACCGCATCCACGCCCAGAAGAGCGTGCTGCGCTGGGTTTTCGGCCAGCTATGAGCCTGCCCGAACACATTGGGGTGGGCGAAACGGGGTATGACCATGTGCTCCGCTTTTCGATCCCGGGCCGCAATGCCCGGGGGCGGGTTGTTCGGCTTGGTCCAGTGCTCGATACGATCCTGACCGCGCACGATTACCCGCCACCGATCCGCCGTCTGCTGGCAGAGGCACTGGTGCTGACAGCGCTGCTTGGCACGTTGCTCAAGGATGAGGGCAGCCAGCTAACGATGCAGGCCCAGACCGAGGCAGGCGTAGTCGATCTGCTAGTCTGCGATTACCGAAACGGCGAACTGCGCGGCTATGTTCGCCATGATGCCGATCGGCTTGGCCTACTCGGCCGCAACCCGAGCCTGTCTGCCTTGTTCGGCAAGGGCTATCTGGCAGTGACCTTCGACCTCGCCGCAACAGGCCAGCGCTATCAGGGGATAGTACCGCTGGAGGGGGCGAGCCTGGCCGAGGCATGTGAAAGCTATTTCGCGCAGAGCGAGCAGGTGCCGACGCTGATCCGGGTCGGAGTAGGGGATGGGGCCGCAGGCTGCATTGGCGGGGGCATTCTGGTCCAGCATCTGGCCGAAGGGGAGGAGGGTCGCGAGCGGTTGCACGTGAAGATGGACCATCCTGAATGGGAACACGTTTCCATCCTTGCTGCTAGCACCCGACCTGAGGAATTGGTCGATCCCGACTTGTCGTTGGAGGGCTTGGTCTGGCGTCTGTTTCATGACGAACAAGAGGTGCGGGTTGAAGCCGGCGGTCTGTTAAAGCGCGGTTGCCGCTGCTCGATCGAGCATTACCAGGCGGTTCTGGCGAAGTTTCCGGAGGAAGACCGCGTCGACATGCGCAATGCCGCCGGGGTGATTGAGGTCGATTGCGCCTTCTGCTCGAAGCTGTTCGAGATCGCGATGTAACAACGCTTCATCGATAGAAAAACGCGCTTTGGCGACAAGCGCTCTTGTGCTATAAATCGAATTTCATTGCCGAACCGTCCTTTAGGCAGCGGCCCCCGGTGGAGAGACGACGTGCGCAAAAAGCGGTTAAAACTGCTGGCGATGGCCCTGTTGGGCTGCAGCGCGATGTCCGCGACAGCCTCTAGCCAACGGCCCGCGTTGGCCATGCTTGACCAGCTTGAACCTGGCCGCTGGGAAGTCCGCCTGCGCGATGGGTCAGCTCGCGCCTCGCAGGTCTGTCTGGATAACGGCCGCAAGCTGATTCAGCTTCGCCATGAAGCCCTGATTTGTGAGCGCCTGGTCGTGGATGATCGGCCCGATCAAGTGACCGTGCAATATACCTGTCGGGGTCGCGGCTATGGTCGCACTACGATCCGGCGTGAAACCGGTCGGCTCGTGCAGATCGAGACGCAGGGCATTGCCGAAGGCCTGCCGTTCGATTTTGCCGCCGAGGCTCGCCGCATGGGGGATTGCGGCAATTGAATAGAGTGCGGTTGCCATAGCTCGCGCCGCAGGCTAGCCCGATCAAAATGTCTTCCGCTGCAAATTCCTCACAGCGCCAGGCTGTCGTGCTTCTTTCCGGCGGCCTTGATTCCATGGTGGTGGCCGGGCTCGCGCAGGAAGCAGGCTATGCCATCAACGCTCTGACGATAGATTACAACCAGCGCCACCGGCGTGAGCTTGAAGCGGCCAGCGCGATTGCCAAAAGGATCGGTGCGGTTCGGCACGTGGTCCTGCCGCTTGACCTCTCGCGGTTCGGTGGTTCGGCGCTTACGGCGGATATTGCCGTGCCCAAGGACGGTGTCGGTCCTGATATTCCGGTTACCTATGTGCCGGCCCGCAACCTCGTGTTCCTGTCGCTCACCCTGGCCTGGGCAGAAGCCCTGGGGGTGCGCGACCTGTTTATCGGGGTGAATGCGCTTGATTATTCTGGGTACCCGGATTGCCGCCCGGAATTCATCGCCGGTTTTCAAGACCTGGCGCGCTTGGCCACCAAGGCCGGTGCAGAAGGCGAAGCCTGGCGCATCCACGCGCCGCTGCAGTTTCTTGGCAAGGCGGAGATTGCGGCCGAAGCGCACCGTTTGGGCCTGGATGCGGGCCTGAGCTGGTCCTGTTATGATCCGCAGCCGAATGGTGCGGCCTGTGGCCTATGCGATAGCTGCCGTTTACGGCGTGAAGGCTTTGCCAAGGCGGGGCTGGTCGATCCGATCCGCTACGCCACCTAGGAAGAAGAATTTCAGGGAGAGACCGGTGACCGAAGTTCAGGACAATGCCGCCGCGCCGCGCGAGGCCACGAGCTATAGCTGGTATGTCTTGAGCGTTCTGGTCGTCGTCTACATCCTCAATTTCATCGACCGGCAGATCATCTCGATCCTGGCGCTGGAGATCAAGGCTGACCTAGACCTGACCGATAGCGATATGGGATTTCTGGGTGGCGCGGCCTTTGCCGTCTTCTATGCCCTGTTCGGAATCCCGCTGGGCCGATTGGCCGACAACTGGAGCCGCGTAAAGCTGCTGAGCGTGGGCCTGGCGCTCTGGTCCACCATGACGGCGCTTTCCGGCTTTGCCCGCAGTCAGATGACCCTCACTTTGGCGCGGATGGGCGTTGGCATTGGCGAGGCAACCGCCAGCCCAACAGCCTATTCGCTGATCTCGGATTATTTTCCTAAGCGCCAACGGGCTACAGCGCTCGCGATCTATTCTTCGGGCTTGTACCTGGGCGGTGGCGTGTCGCTGTTGATCGGGGCCAAGATCAGCAAGGTCTGGAACGCGACCTATCCTGAAGGCGGCCCGTTGGGGCTGGTCGGCTGGCATGCTGCGTTTCTGGCTGTCGGCATTCCTGGCATTCTCGTGGCCCTCTGGGTCGCAACACTGCGCGAACCGGTGCGGGGTGCGATGGATGGGGCGCCTAGCAAGGGTTCGGACCGACCTTTCACAGAATTCTTGGCCGACCTGTCGACCATCGTCCCGCCGTTCACCCTGCTGGGTGCCGCACGGCGCGGGGGTGGGGCCTTGGCAATCAATCTGGCAGTTGCTGCCGGGCTCAGCACCTTTGCCTGGATCATGATCCAGCTGACCGGCAACCTGCCGCAGTGGTCGGCCGTTGCACTAGGCTATTACGCGGTGTTCTCGTGGGCCTCTGTGCTGCGTCAAAAGGATCCCGCAACATTCCGCCTGATCTGGGGCACTCCCGCCTTCATCTGCACCACGCTGGGCTACGCAATGGTCTCGCTCGCCGCCTATGGCCTGGCCTTCTGGTCGGCCCCTTACGCGGAACAGGTACTCAAGCTGCCGAAGGATCAGCTGGCCTTTTGGCTCGGTGCCAATGGCGCGATCAGTGGCTTTCTGGGTGTGATTATTGGTGGCCGTATTGCCGATACCTTGCGGGCGAAGATCCCCGCGGGCCGGATCCTGGTGATCCTGTTCGGCGTGATCGCCCCGGCCGTGCCAATCTGGATCGGCTACACCACACCCAACCCGGTGCTGTTCTACGTGATGAACTTCCTTGCCGGTCTGTTCGGCGCTGCCGCGCTGGGGGCCGCCGCAGCGACAACGCAGGACCTCGTCCTCCCGCGGATGCGCGGCACCGCGACAGCCTCATTCTTCCTTGGCACCACGTTGGTGGGCCTGTGCTTCGGCCCTTACATGGTCGGGCAGGTCTCCGACTTGGCCGGGACGATGGTCAACGGCAAGCTGGTGGGCGATCTGCGGACCGGGATCCTCTCACTGATTGCGGTGGCACCGATTGCGGTTGCGCTGTTGCTCTACGCCTACAAGGCCGTGCCTCAGGCAGAGGCCACCCTGGCCGATCGCGCGGGCGAAAGTGCCTGACGCTGCCTCAGGACCGCGTCAGCACGCCGCAGGCAATTCTCGCGCCGCTGTTGCCGGACGGGTCGGTGCGATAGTCATCGGGCGCAGCATGAAGCACAATTGCGGTTCCGTCTGTGTCAAACAGGGCTGCATCGATCGCTGCGCTGTCTGTACCCAGGCTCACACTTGCCGTCCCGGTGCCTGATGCGCCAATCGTCAGATTGGGAAGGTCACCAAGGTGAGCGCCCTGGGGGTTGTCCTTGCCATGCTGGTGTCCGGTTGGATTAAGGTGCGGTCCAGCGCTGGTGAACGGCGCCTCGCACTTGCCCACGGCGTGCAGATGCATCCCGTGAATTGTTCCGACCGTTCCGGACACCGCAAGATTGACCAGAGTTTCACCGCGGCTGCGGGTAATTGTTGCGGTACCAACGGGGCGTCCGTCCGCATTGGCAAGCTGGGCATAGGCCAGGTTGGTGCTTTTGCTCGGGGTAGTTGTGCACCCGGTGAGGGCCAGAGCAATCACGGCGGGAGTCAGGCAGCGCTGCATCGTTCTCTCCAAATTCCCCTTCACCCATAGGAAAAGGGGGCCGGATTGCTCCGACCCCCTGAACCTTTAGCGCCTTGCAGCGACTGATTACATGCCCGAACCCGGACCGTAGGTGATTTCCACGCGACGGTTCTGGAGTTCACGGACGCCGTCAGCAGTCGGCACGCGCGGGTTGTTTTCACCAAAGCCCTGGCTGGTGATGGAGCCATCGGCGATACCACGCGAAGTCAGGTAGGCGCGGACCGAAGCGTTGCGACGCTCCGACAAGCCCTGGTTGTACTTCGGCTTGCCCGAACGGTCGGCATAGCCAGCCAGCATGATCGGAACGTTGGCGCAGTTGGCATAGGCCGTGACCGCACTGTCGAGGATCGAAGCCGCTTCAGGCGTGATGTCCGAC
>JBEGJL010000212.1:0-6804 GCA_041184605.1 Pseudomonadota bacterium | reverse complement strand
CTGCTGCGGCAAGCGAGAAGTCATATGCGCGGCCAATCGCTGCATAGAGCGCCTGGCGCGTGCGATCTTCGCTGCCACGGGCCGTCTCGGCCAACTCTCGGGCAGAGGCCAGCCAGTCAGCCAGGGCCATTTCCTCGGCTGCCGGAGCCTGACCGAAGCCGGGTTCGGGGAAGGCTGGCAAGTCGCTTTCTTCGGTGGCGAATGCGCCGAGATCAAGGATGTCGTCGTCGGCACCTTCAAGCCCGGTGGGTGCATCGGCCCAATCGATCAATTCATCGTGACGAATCTGCGGTGCGCCGACTTCAAGCGCCTGGTCAATTTCGAGCAGCAATTCGTCCGTGGTCCGCTCGTCGGCCAGTTCCTTCCAGTTGATGACACCATAGATGAAGTCGATGGTGTCGTCGTCGCTGGAGAACGGCAGAAGAATACCGCGGTAGAGGATCGTCGATTCGCGCTGGTTGACGAATTCGGCCTCGAAACCGATCAGCGCCTGGTTGGCCAGGATCTGCATATAATGATCGGTGATGCGCGATAGCAGCGAGCGGCTCGGCACGTCGGCCAGCGTTTCGATCTGCGTGTCGGTGCCGCATTCGCTCGCCAAGGCGGATCCCAGGTGACGAACAGAGGGGTTCTCGATCCCGGCGGTAAAGTCCAGCAGCACGCTGTAGGGCCCGAAATCGGGCAGATTTTCGGGTTCGAGGTCCTCGATCGAGGGAAAGGCGCGATCACCCAACAGGCCCGCCCAGTGGTTGTAGGCGCGCACCTGCATGCGCCGCTCATCCTGTCCGACAGGACTGGGCGGCAGATCGCTGACCGCTTCATCTTCGTGATTGTCGAGGTCCGGCCATTCACTGCCGTGGTCGACTTGGTCAGAAAAATTGCCCCGAAACGTATCCATGTGGCTACCCCAGCTGTGTGCCTATCTGGGACTTTCTCGCGCAACATGGTAAATTTACGGTTAAGTTGCGCCAATTCCGTCGGGGACGACCCGGCGATGATGTCGCGCCGCCGTACAGGCAGCCGTAGCAATCAGAAAAGATAGCGCATCCGCGCCCTTTGCTCGACTGCAGCACCGGCCACTTCGAAGGCGGCCTTATCAAATTTTGGCGGACCCATCGTTACCGCCGCATCCCGGGAAAAACCGTAGCCTTCCTTGGGCATGATCAGCGCCATGTCCATCTTGCGGTTGGCGTTCTCGTCATGGATCAGCGAGATCGCATAGCGGCCAGCCGGAACAGGGCCAAAATCGATCCGCACTGTCGCCGCTGCCGGAACGATTGCCTGCCTTGCGGCCGGGTCCTTGCGGCAATCGGGAAAGCCCTTGGGCTGGGCAGTCAAGCAGGCCAGGACCTGCCCTTTGGCATTGCGCAGGCCGGTCACGATCACGCTCACCTCGGTCAGCGGCTGGGCCCCCGCCCCGACCAGCGGCAAGGCGAGGATCAGAGCGAAGAGAGGCCGCGATCCGTGCCGCATAGCCGGTCCCAGACGCGAAAATAGAGGCCGTAATTGCATTGATAGTTCTCGTGATGCCGCTGGTGGTGGCTGGCCGTTATCAGCCATCCCCCTAAGCGCGAATGAATGAGGCGGGCCGGGAACAGCTCCCAGCCCATGTGGTTGGTGATCCCCATCAGGGTCATGATCCCCAGGACCAAGCCCAGCAGGCCGACATGGATCGGGATCAGGAAGACCAGCGCCGGGATAACCACGGCCCCGGTGACCGCTTCCCACGGGTGAAAGCTCATCGCAGTCCAGGCCGTTGGCGGGCGGCTGGCATGATGGACCGCATGGGCCCGGCGGAACAGCCACGGCCGGTGCATCCAACGGTGGGTCCAATAGAACCAGGTATCATGGGCGAAGAGGTAGAGCAGCACCGATAGCGGCGCGAACCACAGCGGGAATTGGGTGATGTCGGTGTAGATCCGGGTCCAGCCAAACTGCTGCCAACCCCAGGCCACGATCCCGGCGGGCACGCCATAGATCGCTGCCGAGGCGAGCGACCAGGCCACTTCCCGGCGGATCTGGCGTTCCAGCCCCTGATAGAGGCCGGGGCGCACTTTGCCGGTGGCCCAGGCAAAGGCGCCGCTGGTCACAAGATAGCGCAGCGCGACGATCACCGTCATCGCGCCGGCCGACCATGTGGCGGCTTGCCATCCCGGACCAGTCAGACCCTGCATCGCCGCGCCTTATGCCGCGCCGCGATTCACAGCGCCAGCCTTAGCTTGCGCTGCGACCCCGGCCGCGGAACTGGCCGCCCCGGCCGTGCCCGCCATCGCGACGATCACCGCCGGGTCGACGTTCGCCCTGCGGAGCGTGGCGGCGCTCGCCCTGCGGGCCGTCACGACGTTCACCCTGGCGAATTGGGCGACGGTCACCCTGGTGGCCTTGGCGGCGTTCACCCTGACCTGCCGGACGGCGGTCGGCGGTCTTGGCACCGGCCTTGGGCATCATACCGAATTCGCGGGCCTCACGCTCTTCGGCCGCCAGCGGGTTGAAGACCGGGCCACGCTGTTCGCGCGGCGCCCATTCCTGACGCACACGCTCGTTGCGGTGGTACTGGTCGCGGCTCTGTCCATCGCGGCTCTGCCCGCCGGGGCTGCGGTTGTTGTTCCGGCCATTGTTGCGCTTGCCCTGGCCGCCGCGGCCACGGGCATCGCGTTCCTCGCGCCGGGCATCCTGTTCGGCTTCGGCGGGCTTGCGGCTGGGCAGCGGCAGGCGCGCGGCTTCCTTCTGGAAATCCTCGGGCAGCGGCATGGGATCAAGCTTGACCCCGGTCAGCCGCTCGATGTCCTTGAGGTAGGCCTTTTCATCCGGCGCGCAGAAACTCTGCGCAATGCCGTCTGCCCCGGCGCGCGCAGTGCGACCGATGCGGTGGACATATTGCTCGGGCACGTTGGGCAGCTCGAAGTTGAACACGTGGCTGACGCCTGTGACGTCGATCCCGCGCGCTGCAATGTCGGTTGCGACCAGCACCGGGGTGCTGCCCTTCCGGAAGGCGAGCAGTGCCGCCGTGCGCTGGGCCTGGCTCTTGTTGCCGTGGATCGCGGCGGCATTCACACCGGCCGTGGTCAGGTGGCGCACCACGCGGTCGGCACCATGCTTGGTCCGGGTAAAGACCAGTGCCCGGTCAATCGAACCGTCGGCCAGACCGGCGCGCAGCCGCAACGAGAGCAGCGCCTGCTTTTCAGCCTGGTTGAGGAAGGTCACGTACTGTTCGACCCGCTCGGCCGTGGTCGCCTGCGGCGTCACTTCGACGCGCACCGGGTTATGGATGAACTGCTTGCCCAGGTCGGCAATCGCCTTGGGCATGGTGGCGCTGAAGAACAGGCTCTGCCGCTCCTTGGGGAGCAGGTTGGCCACGCGCTTCAGCGGCACGATAAAGCCGAGGTCCATCATCTGGTCGGCCTCGTCGAGCACAAAGATCTCGACATTGCGCAGCGTCAGGGCGCGCTGGTCGATCAGGTCGAGCAGGCGTCCGGGCGTGGCCACCAGGATATCGCAGCCCGGCACCAGCGCGCGGGCCTGCTTGCCGACGGGGATCCCGCCGAACACACACTGGACCGAAAGGTTCAGGTACTTGGCATAGCCGCGCATGTTCTCGGCGATCTGGGCGGCCAGTTCGCGGGTCGGCGAAAGCACCAGCATCCGACACGATGCATTGCTGCGCGCCTTGGGGTTGGCAGCCAGACGATGAAGCGAGGGCAGCGAGAAGGCCGCAGTCTTGCCGGTGCCGGTCTGGGCAATGCCCAGCAGGTCGCGGCCTTCCAGCAGGGCGGGAATTGACTGGCGCTGAATCGGGGTGGGATCGGCATAGCCCTTGGTCTCAAGCGCACGGATCAGTGGCTCGGCCAGGCCAAGGTCGGAAAAATAGGTCATGAAAGTCTCTTCAATATGAAGCGGCGCAGACGGAATCGTCCCGTCTTGCGAAGCAAGGTGTCGTTCGATGCGACCCTGCGTGAAAAAGGAAGCTTCAGCGAATGCGGCGATCGTACGTTCGGGCAAGTCTTCCGCTGAAACGGTGACGTCACGCTGCCGGAACTGCGGCGGATCAGGGCCCGCGCGCCGATTGCTGGCGCCCGAGTAAAGCGGATCACCGCAAAAAGCAACAAAATTACACTGGCCCCGCTGCGCGCGCTTTGGCAGGGTGCGGCCATGCTGACCCGTTGCCTGCTTGCGCCTGCCGCGCTGATCGCCGCCACATTCCTCTCCGCTCCGGCTCTTGCCGCGCCGCCCAGCAGGGCTGAGCAAGCGATGATCGCCACGGTCGATGCCGAGCAGGCGCGTCACCTCGATCTGCTGGAAAAACTGGTCAACCAGAACAGCGGCACCCGCAACCTGAAGGGCGTGCGCGCCGTTCATGACATGCTAGTGCCGGAGTTCGAGGCGTTGGGCTTTACTGTACGCTGGGTCGATCAGGCCGCAGTGGGTCGGGCTGGACACTTCATTGCCGAACATAAGGGCAAGAGGGGCACCAAGCGGCTCTTGCTGATCGGGCACCTCGATACGGTGTTCGAGCTGGACCACCCCTTCCAGAAGTTCGAGCGGGTCGGGGCTGACAAGGTTAAGGGCCCCGGCGCTGCCGATGACAAGGGTGGGGTCGTTGCGATGCTGGCGGCGCTGCGCGCCATGCACAAGGCGGGGGCGCTCAAGAACGCCAATATCGATGTGGTCCTGACTGGTGACGAGGAAGAGGCCGGCCTGCCGCTGTCGATTGCTCGTGCCCACCTGATTGCGGCCGGCAAGCGCGCCGATGCCGCGCTCGACTTCGAAGGCCTGGCCCGCGACAACGGTAACGACATGGGTTCGATCGCGCGGCGCTCTGCGGGTAACTGGACCCTAACCGTTGCGGCCCGCAGCGGTCATTCCAGCGGCATCTTCTCAGCCGCCGCAGGCGAAGGCGCGATCTATCCGCTCGCTGCAATCCTCGCTGCTTTCCGCAAGGAATTGCCCGAACCGAACCTGACCTTCAACGTCGGGATGATCGCCGGCGGGGCCAGCGCCGCCATTGCCGAAAGCGGGGCCAACGCGGAAGCGACCGGCAAGACCAACATCATTCCGGCTGTGGCCATGGCCATGGGAGACGTCCGCGCGCTGAGCCGGGAATCGATCGACCGGACCGTCGCCAAAATGCGCGAGATCGTTGCCCGTCCATTCAATGGCGGCGAAGCCAAGCTGGTGTTCGAGGACAAGTATCCGCCGATGGCACCGACCCCGGGCAATCGGGCGCTGCTTGATAAGCTCAACGGTGTTAACGCGACGCTCGGCCTGCCCGAGATGGCGGCGCTTGACCCTCTGAAGCGCGGGGCGGGCGACATCAGCTTTGTTGCGGCCGACGTGGACAGTCTGGTGGGCCTGGGTCCCGCCAGCGAGGGCGATCATACGGCGGCCGAAACGGTCGACGTGCCCAGTCTGTGGCGCCAGGCCAAGCGCGCGGCCCTGCTGATGACGCGGCTTTCACGCGAGCCGGCTGTAAAACGCTGAGGCTTGGCCATGACCGGGCCTGATTCGCCCTGCACCGGCCTCTGCCGGATTGATCAGGTCACCGGATGGTGCCTGGGTTGCAAGCGGACGCTGGAGGAGATCGCCGACTGGCCCAGGCTGTCCTCTCACGGGAAGCATGCGATCCTGCGCCGGCTGCCGCTGCGGCGCTAACTCCAGGCGGCGAGGCCCGGATCGACAAATCCTTGCTGGCGCCGCAGCGCCGCGCGGGCGAGCCGCTCAACCTCGGCCTTCCGGCGCGCCGCATTCAGCACAACGGTGGGCGCCGGGCGGAGGATCTCCGCATCATAACCATCCGCCACGATCAGCCCGCAGCGATCCGGCAGGAACGCCTCGGTTTCCATGCAGGCGCGATCAAGATGGGAGGCCAGGCCCCAATAGAATCGGTCACAATGATCAAGGTAATCGGTCCACTTGGCATCGCCCATCAGGTCCGCCTTGCTCACTTTGATCTCGACGATCACCAGGTGGCCCTTGGCATCGATCCCCATCAGATCGGCGCGGCGGTTTGAGCGCAGTGGCATTTCCGAAAGGCACCAGATGTCGTTGCGCGCGAACAGGCGGCAGATGCCACGGGCAACGGCTTGGGCAGCCTTTAGATCGGCATCAACCACGGGAATCGGCGCGACAGTCATTCCCAGATTATAGGAACATACCGGGAACTGCGCAAGCAGTCAGGTAAAGCGGCGGGCCGTAGCCGTCTCCCCCGCAGGTGGGACGAGAGCCATCAGGGCGTTGCGCGCAGCCAGGAATTCCTGCCAAAGCGCCATTGCCGCGGCTGCCGGACTGACGCCCCGCGCCTGGACTGCCAGTAGCGCAGCGATGCCCGGCTCCATCATCGCGGCGATGTCGGCCACGCCTTGCTCGGCCATGGTCCGGCGCCAGCCGCCAGCATCACGCATGGTGGCCGGAAAGTTGCGGACTTGGGCCCTCATCGGGTCCGCTGCAAGGCCGGCCAGCATGGCGACAACCCCGGCGGCATCGTGCAGTGCAGCCCACTTCATGCTCATGGCATTGGCAGAGGCCTGACCGAACTCGGCGCGGCCAGAACCCGGCAAGATCCCGGGCGATGGCGCGGTCGGGCCAGTGAAGGAAGATGAGTAGGCGTTCATGGGCCACACCCATAACCGCGCCGTCTTGCCAAATCGCTAATTGAGCAGGCGGGACAGTTCCGCGGCAAATTGCTCTGGCGCAAGCGCCCCCGTGCTGCTAACCGCTCGCCCTGCTTCGGCACCCGTAGCTCAGCTGGATAGAGCGCTGCCCTCCGAAGGCAGAGGTCACAGGTTCGAATCCTGTCGGGTGCGCCAA
>JBEGJL010000211.1:0-4899 GCA_041184605.1 Pseudomonadota bacterium | reverse complement strand
GATCCTCCCGCTGGGATCGAACATGCTCGCGCTCACCCCGATCAGCCCGTTCCGCCCCCGCCGCTGGCGCGGGGCGATCCTGCCCGATCATTATGAGATCGATTTTCGGGTACTTGATCCGATCAAGCGCCCGGTGGCGGCCGTGGCAGATCAGAAAGAACTGCGTGATATTCAGGCGGTGAAGGTCCGGACTGCACCGGATCAGGCGCTGACCCTGCTGTTCGATCCCGGCAAGAGCCTGGAGGAACGGATCTTCGCGGAACAATTCCAATTCTAACGCCGGACCCGCTTGCCAAACCGATTTGCGATGGTATAGGCGCCCACCTGTCCCGGAAACGGGACTGCTCCTCGATAGCTCAGCGGTAGAGCACTCGACTGTTAATCGAGCGGCCGTTGGTTCGAATCCAACTCGAGGAGCCACTATTTCCTAAAGGCCTCGCCAACCGGCGGGGCCTTTATGGTTTCACCTCAGCAGCAATTGCGATCCGGCCCAGATCGTCAGCGCGGCGGTCAGCCAACGGATCACCCGCTCCGGCAAGAGGCGCTGAGCCAGCAGGCTGCCAAGTTGCCCGCCGATTATGACCGCCAGGACCAACGGCAATGCCCCGCTAATCGCTTCGCCAAAGCGCTCGGGACCGTTTTTGACCAGTTGCCCAACCAAGCCAGCCGTCGAATTTATCAGGATAAACAGACTGGCCGTCGCCGCGATTTGCCGTGCCCGGTTCCAACGGGTCAGGTGAAGCAGCGGTGCCAGGAATATCCCGCCCCCGATTCCGACCAGGCCGGCCAGATACCCCAAAGGGGCTGCGGCAAGCCCCATCCATTTGGCAAGAGCTGCCGGTTGCCCCTCGCTTTCAGGCGAGCGGGGCAAAAACAGCGCCAGCCCTGCAAGGATCAGGCTTACGCCAAGCAACAACAGGAAGGTTGATTGCTTGATAGGCGTCAGGCCGCCCAGAAAGGCCAGCGGAGCCGCGACCAACGCCAGGGTCAGAGCGGCAGGCCATGGTACCAATCGCGCCCGCGCAAAGCGGATCGTACTGCCCGAAACCACCACGATATTGCAGCATAAGCTGACGATCGGCAGCAACCGGTAATCAAACCCGGCAAGCGCCAAAAGTGCGCTGTAGGTAGAGCCCCCACCAAATCCGGCGGACGCATAAAACAGGGCGGTAACGAAGAAACCTAAGGCCAGCATCGTCACCCCCTGCCTATTTCATCAGACTACGGCGCCGTGGCAGTGCTTGTATTTCTCACCCGAGCCGCACGGGCATGGCGCGTTGCGCGAGAGGCCCATGGAGGCATAGGGATCCTCTGCGGCCGTCACTCCGCTGCCCAAGGCGCCCATCACCGCCGCTGCTCCGGGCGTTGCCGCGGCATCGTTTTCACCGGTGAATGGATCAATGTGACTGGTCAGGAAATCCGGCAGGTCAGGCATTGCTGCCGGCTCGGGCATCCGCAGTTCGCTGTTCATCAGGATGCGGGTCACGTCTTCGCGGATCACTTCCAGCATGCGTTCAAACAGACCGAAAGCTTCCTGCTTGTATTCATTGATCGGCTGCTTCTGGGCATAGGCCCGCAGGAAGACCACCTGGCGCAACGCATCAAGCGTGACGAGGTGCTCCTTCCAGTAATGATCGAGCCGTTCCAGCAGAACCTGCTTTTCAACCTGCCGCCAGATCGCGCCATCCTGCCCGATCTTGGCAGCCGCCTTGTCGTCGGCAAGGGCAACAATCCGCTCTTCGATTGTCTCCGGCTCCAGACCGTCTTCCTGCAACCAGTCCTGCACCGGAACGTCCATGCCCAGCACTTCGCCGAGCTTCTGGCGCAAGCCGTCGATGTCCCACTGTTCGGGATAGGATCCCGGCGGGCAAGCCATGCCGACCAGGCCGTTGATCGTATCGTGGCGCATATCGACAACCACGTCGTCGATCGCTTCGGCATCCATGATGTCGGCGCGCTGTTCGTAGATGACCTTGCGCTGATCGTTCATCACGTTGTCGTATTCGACAACCTGCTTGCGGATGTCATAGTTGCGCGCTTCGACCTTCTTCTGGGCGGTCTCGATCGCCTTGGACAGCCACTTCGATCCAATCGCCTCACCATCAGCGAGATTGGAATTCATCATCTTCGCAAAGAGGGTGTCCGGGCCGAAGATGCGCAGCAGATCATCCTCTAGGCAGAGGTAGAACTTGGACAGACCCGGATCGCCCTGACGACCCGAACGGCCACGCAGCTGGTTATCGATCCGGCGGCTTTCGTGGCGCTCGGTGCCGATCACACAAAGCCCGCCGGCAGCCAGGACCTTCTGCTTCTCAGCCTCGATCTCGGCCTCGATCGAGGCAATTGCCGCATCGCGCTCTGCCCCTTCGGGCATGTTCTTGAGCTCGTCCTCGATCCGGAATTCGGCATTGCCGCCCAGCTTGATGTCGGTCCCGCGGCCGGCCATGTTCGTGGCAATGGTCACCGCACCAAGCCGACCGGCCTGGGCGACGATATGGGCTTCCATCTCGTGGAAACGGGCGTTCAGCACGGCGTGCTTGACCCCTTCCTGCTTGAGATAGTCCGACAGCATTTCCGACTTTTCGATCGAAACGGTGCCTACCAACACCGGCTGACCGGTTTCGTTCTTTTCCCGGATCAGCTTGGCAATCGCCTGGAACTTGTCGGCGGTATTTTTGTAGAACTCGTCCTCTTCGTCGATCCGCTGCACCGGCACGTTGGTCGGGATCGTCACGACATTCATCCGGTAGATGTCGAAAAATTCCGCTGCTTCGGTTGCGGCCGTACCGGTCATGCCGGCCAGCTTTGGATACATGCGGAAGTAGTTCTGGAAAGTGATCGAGGCCATCGTCTGGTTCTCGGGCTCGATCCGCACCCCTTCCTTCGCTTCGACCGCCTGGTGCAGGCCGTTGGACCAGCGCCGACCGTCCATCATGCGGCCGGTAAACTCATCAATGATGACGACCTTGTCATCCTTGACGATATAATCAATGTCACGCTTGAACATGACATTGGCCTTCAGGCTCTGATCCAGGTGGTGGACCACTTGCGTGTTTTCGACATCGTAGAGATTGGAGCCAACCAGCAAGCCGGCGGCCTCAAGCTGGCGCTCGGCCCATTCCACGCCCTCTTCGGTCAGCGTGATGTTCTTGGTCTTTTCGTCCTTCTCGTAATGCTCTTCGGAGATATGCTTCACGATGGCATCGACCGCGACATAGAGTTCGCTCTTGTCGTCGGTTGGACCGGAAATGATCAACGGCGTGCGCGCTTCATCGATCAGGATCGAGTCGACTTCGTCAACAATCGCAAAGTTGAACGGGCGATGGACCATTTGCCCCCGCTCCTGCTTCATGTTGTCGCGCAGGTAGTCAAAGCCAAGCTCGTTGTTCGTGGCATAGGTGATGTCGCAGGCATAGGCAGCGCGGCGCTGGTCCTCTGGCATGTTCGGCACGATCACACCGACAGTCAGGCCAAGGAAATTGTAGATCTGTGACATCCATTCAGCGTCACGCTTGGCCAAGTAATCGTTCACGGTAACGACGTGGACGCCCTTGCCCTCAAGCGCATTGAGGTAGACCGCCAGGGTCGCGACCAAAGTCTTACCCTCGCCCGTGCGCATTTCGGCAATTTCGCCGCGATGGAGGACGATGCCACCAATCATCTGCACATCGAAATGGCGCATGCCCATACGGCGCTTGCCGGCTTCGCGAACCGTGGCAAAGGCTTCGGGAAGGATCTGGTCGAGCGACTTGCCTTCATCAAGCTGGCGCCGGAACTTGGCGGTCTGAGCGGCCAGTTCTTCATCGGTCAGGGCTTCAATCGTCGGTTCGAACGCATTGATCTGCCGCACGATCTTGTCGAGCGATTTGACATAACGATCATTGGACGAGCCAAAAATGGCCTTGGCAATAGCGCCGATCATGGGAAATTCCTGTTCTTTCAGAATTGTATACACAGGCGCGCAGCCACGCAATGGCGCGCGCAATCCGGATTGGGATCAGGAGGTTCGCGCTATTCCAGCGCGCGGTCGGGACCGAACAGGACCGACGGAATGTAAATCCGTCCACGGCTGGGACGGATACGGGTTGCTTGGCGTTCGCGCCGTTCCTTCAGGGCGGCCGGAGCATCGATCGCCTGCACCTGAACCTGGCTGGGACGGGCGGACCCGCGCGAACCGTCAGAAACCCCGATCTCGGTATCTGCACCGCCATTCATGCGCGCCTGGACGGGGCCGGCTTGCGCGACAAGCCCCGTCATCAGGGCCAACATGGCGAGAAGAATACGCTTCATTACGAGCAGATATAGGTGGGCCCGCACCAATCGTCCACCCTGCGGCACGGCCTACCCCCAAAAAACCAAACGCCGCGCCTGCACTGGGCAGACGCGGCGTGAATTTGGCTGTCCGACCGCGAGGCGGTGCGGTCGTCAGTGGCGCTGCTTAGTTGACAGCGTCCTTCAGGCCCTTGCCGGCCTTGAACTTCGGCTGGGCCGAAGCCTTGATTGCCATCGGTTCGCCGGTGCGCGGGTTACGGCCGGTCGAAGCCTTGCGCTTGGCAACCGAGAAGGTGCCGAAGCCGACGAGGCGTACTTCGTCGCCCTTCTTCAGCGCGCCGGTGATGGCGTCGAAAACGCCTTCAACAGCCTTGGTGGCGTCGCTCTTGGTCAGGCCGCTGGCTTCTGCAACTGCGCCGATCAGGTCGTTCTTGTTCATGGAGAGTACCCCCTACCTTTATTGGAATTGATGACTGGTTTGATTCGCCTCGAAAAGCTGACGGAATTGAGCCGTTTTTCCGGATGCTGTCAAAGCGAAACGCGCGATCAAGCCCACGATTATCCACCGATTCCGGCCATTCCTGACGGACTATGCGTAGGAATTGGCTGATCCGGACCGATGCTGCA
>JBEGJL010000210.1:0-3281 GCA_041184605.1 Pseudomonadota bacterium | reverse complement strand
CGTGCTCATCGATGCCCTTTACGCGGAACTGGAACGCCGCGACGGGCCCGGCGTCAAGCGCGCGGGCAAGGCGGTCAGGAAAGTCGCCACCCACTTCAAGCGGCGAAATCAGGTAAAGCTGGCAATTGCTCATGGCCCAGTGCCCTAGGTCAGGCTGCGGCGACCGGCAAGCCTTGGCGGCGGCGCAATTCCCCCACTACACCGACGCAGATCAGGAACTGCCCGAAGTAATAGAGTGGCCAGATCAACAGCCCCGGCAGCGGGCTGGCGGCCAACGGCCCCATCCGCGCAAAGATCAACAGGTCAGACGCGACGAACATCACCGCTCCCAGGCCAATGCGATAGCGGCTAAAACTACTGAGCCAGGCCGTGGCAGCCATGCCGCCCAGCCCCAGCGCATAGATCGCCACCATCGGTCCACCGAGCAGGAATGAAACCAGCGGCGTAAGCACAACCAGCGCCAGCGCAGCCGCGCGCTGCGTTAAGGCGGGTGAAGGGCGGCGATGCTGCCAGTAGAGCCGGACCGCGATCAGGTGCCCAATCAAAAAGGCCACTGCACCCGCCTCAAGCCGGAACTCGATCAGCACATCCCCCAAGGCACCAAAGCCCATGACGGCAGCGATGGTATTGGCATCGTGGCCCTTGTGACGGTTGAACGCATATACCGCGAGCAGCGCCACGCCCGCGCCCTTGAGCACGATCTGGTAAAGCCCCGGCAGCCCGGTGTCCTTGAGCAGCCAGAACCCGATCCCGGCGATCAGGCTGGCCAACAGCCATGGGCGTTTTTCACTCAGGGCGCGATGCGGCATGGTCTGGTTTCCTCCTTTGCCCGCTGGCTTGCCGCTGGATTGTCAGCCTTGCAAGCGTTAGGGGCGGCGCCATGCATTATGACGTTCATATCATCGGCGGTGGCATGGCCGGAAGCGAGGCTGCCTGGCAGCTGGCCAAACGCGGGCTGAAGGTGCGCCTGTCGGAGATGCGCGGTGGTGGCGATATGACCCCGGCGCACCAGAGCACGGGCCTGGCTGAACTGGTCTGCTCAAACTCGTTCCGTTCCGATGATGACGAAAAGAACGCAGTCGGCCTGCTGCATTACGAAATGCGCCAGCTGGATTCGGTGATCATGGCCTCCGCCGCCAAGGCGCGGGTGCCGGCCGGATCGGCGCTGGCGGTGGACCGCGATGTATTCTCCGCTGAAGTCGAAGCCGCGCTCGCCGCGCAGCCGACGCTTGACGTGGTGCGCGAGCGGATCGATCTGCTGCCCTCGGCCGGACTAACCATCGTCGCCACCGGCCCACTGACAGCCGAGGCGCTGGCCCATTCCATCGGCGCCGCCACCGGTGCCGACAGCCTGGCCTTCTTCGATGCGATTGCGCCGATCGTCTATCGCGAGACTATCAACATGGATGTGGCCTGGATGGCCAGCCGCTGGGACAAGGGCGCCGAGGCTTCGCTCGAAATGGGCGGCGACGGCCGCGATTACATCAACTGCCCGATGACCAAGGACCAGTACCTGGCCTTCCGCGAGGAACTGCTGGCGGGCGATAAGACCGAATTCAAGGAATGGGAGGCGAACACCCCCTATTTCGACGGCTGCATGCCGATTGAGGTGATCGCGCAGCGCGGCGTCGAAACGCTGCGCTTCGGGCCGATGAAGCCCGTCGGCCTCGACAATCCGCATTGGGCCACGCCTGAACACCCCAACGGTCGTTGGCCCTATGCCGTGGTCCAGCTACGCCAGGACAACAAGCTGGGCACCCTGTGGAACATGGTCGGCTTCCAGACCAAGCTGAAGCATGCCGAACAGGTCCGCGTGTTCCGCACCATCCCGGGGCTGGAGCAGGCTGAATTCGCGCGGCTGGGCGGGTTGCACCGCAACACCTTCCTCAATTCGCCAACCCTGCTTGACCGTCAGCTGCGGCTCAAGAAGGCCCCGCACATCCGTTTTGCCGGGCAGATCACCGGCTGCGAAGGCTATGTCGAAAGCGCCGCGGTGGGCCTGCTGGCGGGATTGATGACGGCTGCCGAAGCCACGGGCAAGGATTGGTCTGCCCCGCCCCGCACCACGGCATTGGGCGCTTTGCTGGCGCATATTACCGGCGATGCCGATGCAGACAGCTATCAGCCGATGAATGTCAACTTCGGCCTCTTCCCGCCGGTCGATCCGGACGTGAAGAAGAAAGTCCGCAAGGAAGCCTATACCGCCCGCGCCAAGGCTGACATGGCCGCCTGGCTGGCCTGACTTAGCAACGGCATCCTGGCCGCTGGGCTTGTTTGGGCTTGGTCGTGGCAAATTCAGCGCGGGTCAGGTTGCCATCGCCATTGGCATCGCCGCTCTTGAAACGGTTAGAGGTGGCCACGGCCCACTCTTCAAAGCTCAATAGGTTGTTGCCATCCTTGTCGAGCTTGCGGAACATGGCGACGCGCGGCTGAAGCGCCTCGCTACGACTGATCAGGTTATCGCGGTTGCGATCAAGCCGGTTGAACCGGCGCTCCTCGCGCGTGTTCTCGTCCACTTCGGGCAAGGCGGCACCCATGATCCCTGCCCCATCCTCGGTCGGGATTGCTTCGAGATCGCCCTCGTTCGGGATTTCAGCGTGGGTCGGCGGTGGCGGCGCGGCGCTTTCGATAGCAGCCCGGCCTTGCCACCAGAACAGGCCAGCTGCAGCCAGCAAGAGTGCACCGACTGCGCCCAACACGGTCCGGTTCATCGCGAGTCCCTTGTAAAATCAACGGCCTATCATGCCGATCCGAAGCGCTGCTGCCAAGGCCATTGGCCCGTCGAGCAATGGCATGGCACCCCCGCGGCGGCGCGCGAGTCCGTGAAGGATAGCGAGGGCTCGCAAGCTGCGCGGCAGCGATAGCGCGGCCAGTTCGCTCCCCATGCCGCACGAGGCCAGGCTCCAGCCGCGCAGCGCCGTAGCAGCACAATCCGCAGCCGCCGCGGCATCAACCTGTTCGGCAAGCCCCCGCCCGAGTGCAGCCCGCGCATCGGCCAAGGCCTGCGGGTTCAGTTCATCCGGAGCAAGCATGGCTTCCCACCCGTCGATCAAGGCCAGCAAGGGATCAGTCGATCCCTGCCAATGGGCCAACGCCGCCAAAATCGGCTCTCCTTGCGGGCGTTGCGAAACCGTTTCAGCCAACCGCTCGCGCCACCAGGCCAGCTTGATCTGGGCGAGCAACACTTCGCGCGCATTGCCCACGATCCCGGCCAGCTTTGCATCGAGCGCAAAGGCCGCAAGCTGAAGCGGCCGGACAGCGGCCGGCGCATAGGCCAGGGC
>JBEGJL010000209.1:0-8645 GCA_041184605.1 Pseudomonadota bacterium | reverse complement strand
ATTCGAAGACCCAGACGCTGGAACTTGGCAACAACTCGGTTCGCTGGGCCCAGGCCCGGTTTGACGGCGTTGGCACCACCAACTGCTTCACCACCCAGAATTCGGGCGGTAGCTATGTAGCCAGCGCCGCCTGCGATCAGGCCTCGCTAGCCTTCCACCCGCGCATTCCGCGCTATGGTGAAGTCGCCCACGATCGTGAGCGCCTGGGCCTGACCGGGTCAATCCAGTTCTCACCCACCGACGCGACCAAGCTGTCGATCGACGGGCTCTATTCCAAGTTCGATGCGACCCGCGAAGAACAGTGGGGCGAAGTCCTGCTGCGTTCGAACGAGCGTTCGATCAATGTCGTGAACCCGGTTTACGACGCCAACAAGAACATGATCTCGGCTACGTTGAACGATGCATGGGTTCGCACCGAACACTACAAGCGCGATAGCAGCACCGAGTTCTATCAGATCGGCGCAACGCTGGATCAGGACGTAACCGACAATCTGCGCTTCACCCTGCTGGGCGGCGTTTCAAAGTCGAACGCCGATATCCCGGTCGAAACCACGATCATCTTCGATGACCGTGACGCGCAGGGCTATGCCTACGACTATTCCAACATGGCCTATCCGAAGCTGACCTTTGGCACCAGCGTGACCGATCCGGCCAACTTCCAGCTCGCCGAAATCCGCGACCGTCCATCAAACAACACCAACCGCTTCAAGACGGTGCAGTTGCGCACCGAATTCGATCTGACCGACAAGATCACCCTGAAGGCTGGCGGCGTGTGGCGTCGCTACAATTTCGACCTGGTCTCCTACACCCGCGATACCGCCGTTTGCGGTAACGGCGGCACCAGCCTGGTGACCAGCTCTGCCGGTTCGATCACCTGCTCGGCCAGCAGCCTGTTCGGCCCGACTGCGATCTATGGTTTCCAGGTCACTCCGGCGCTGTCGCAGCTGTTTACCATGGGCAATGCCGGTCAGCCGGCCGGTAATACCAACTCGTGGCTGGTTCCAAACCTCGATACGGCAGCGGCCTTCACCGGCCTCTATAACCGTGCGCTGGTCAACGATGCCGGCAATATCCGCGGCGTGCAGGAAACCACCAAGGGGGCCTATTTCCAGGCCGACCTGAAGGGCAGCCTGGGCGGGCTGGAATACGCGCTTAACGCAGGCGTCCGTTACGTGAAGACCGATCAGAGCTCTTACGGTCTGGTCAGTGGCACCAACGCCACCGTGACGCGCAGCTATGACGACTGGCTGCCTTCGGCCAACCTGGCGCTGTTCCCCGCACAGAACGTGATCCTGCGCGCGGCCGTGGCCGACGTGATGACTCGCCCGACCCTCGGCTCGCTCACTCCGGGCGGCTCGGCAGACGGCTTCAACTACAGGGTCACCAGCGGCAACCCGTTCTTGGAGCCTTACCGCGCCACCAACTATGACCTCGCGGCTGAATGGTACTTTGCCCCGCAGGCAGTGCTCTCGGTCGCATGGTTCAAGAAGGATGTCAGTAGCTTCACCCAGTCGGCATCGATCACGGGCGCTACCTTCACCCAGACCGGCCTGCCGGTTTCGGTGCTGAGCCCCAGCTCGCCGGCCGCACTGAACCCGGCGCAGCTGTCACAGCCGATCTGGACGCTCTCGACCACGGTCAATGGAACCGGCGCCAAGCTCAATGGTTGGGAACTTGCAGCCCAGGTGCCGTTCAGCGCCTTCTCCGAAGGCTTCCTGAAGCACTTCGGGGTGATCGCCAACGCCACCTTCATCAGCTCGAACGCCACGTTCAACCTGCAAGGTCCGGCCATTGCCCCGGGCGGCGCATTGCAGAACGTCACGCTGACCAACACGCTCTCGAACGTGTCGAAGCAGGCTTACAACGGCACCGTCTATTACGATGACGGCAAGTTTAGCGGCCGCGTGATGCTGTCCTATCGTGGCCGCTATCACGAAGGTTCGTCGGGCACCGGCAACCTGCTGGAAGGCTATGGCGCCACCACCAACCTCGATGCCTCCGTGCGTTACAAGGTTTCGGAATGGCTGGAGCTGTCGGTTGAAGGCAATAACCTGCTTGACACCTACCGCTACCGCTTCACCGATTGGGACGCGGATCGTAATTACGAGAACAACCACTTCGGCCGCACGATCCTGGTCGGCGCCCGGGTGAAGATGTAAACAACCCAGCAAGAGGCCAGTCCCCTCCATGACGATTGACCGCAGGTCGCTGATTGTCGCGGGGCTGGCCACTGGCCTGACAGCACGGGCGGGGGCGCAAACGCCTCCGCCCGTTGCCGTTCAGGCCACCCCGCCCGGCTTGCCACAGCCGAGCGAGACGATTGACCTCTGGCCCGCAGGTGCCATCGGTCAGCCATCAAAACCACTGGTCGAGACTGTCAACGAGCGCTCGACCGATCCGCTGGTCACAGACCGCGCGGTCTTCGGCATCACCCGCCCGCGCATGGCCGTGTTCCGGCCCGACCGCCCAAACGGCGCGGCGGTCCTGCTCACCCCCGGTGGCGGCTATCGCTGGGTCGTCGTTGACAAGGAGGGCTATGAAATGGCCCGCTGGCTGACGGCACGCGGATTCACGGCTTTTGTCCTGTTTTATCGACTGCCCGGCGAAGGGTGGGCCGCCGGACCGGATGCGCCGCTCGCGGATGCGCAGCGCGCCATGCGCCTGATCCGCCACCGCGCCCGGGATTTTGCCCTCGATCCGGAACGCGTTGCGGCCATGGGCTTCTCAGCTGGCGGCCATGTCTGCGCCAGCCTCTCCACCCGTTTCGCCGCCAAAGTGTATCAGCCGGTGGACCCGGCTGACCGGCTTTCCGCCAAGCCCCACAGTGCTGCACCGATCTATCCGGTGGTCAGCATGGACCCGGCGATCGCCCACCCGGGCTCGCGCGAATTGCTGCTCGGCAAGAGCCCGCCTGTCGAGCTTGAGACGCTTTATTCACCCGACCATCAGGTCCCCGCCGACGCTCCGCCGCACTTTCTGCTCCATGCAGAAGACGACGATGTCGTCCCGGTCGAGAACACCCTGCGCCTGCGCGCTGCGCTGAAGGCCCGGCGCATTCCGCTTGAGATGCATCTGTTTGCCAACGGCGGCCACGGCTTTGGGCTGCGCAAGGCGATCGGCAAGCCGGTTGAGGTCTGGCCTGACTTGTGGCGCAACTGGGCCCGCACCGTCGGCCTGGGTTGATGGACCGCCGGGACCTGCTCAAGGCTGGGGCCCTTGCCCCGCTGGCTTCGACACTTCCGCTTTCAGCGGCCCCGACAAGTCGACCCGGCATCGAAGGCCAGCGCCAACCCGATCTTGGCAACGGCCGATTCCTCAACCCCGTCCTGGCTGGCGATCACCCCGATCCGGCCGTGCTCAAGGACGGGGATGACTATTACCTGACCTTTTCCAGCTTTGATGCCTATCCCGGCCTGACCATCTGGCACAGCCGCGATCTGGTGAACTGGCAACCGCGCAAGCCAGCCCTGCACCGCAATATCGGCGCGGTTTGGGCGGTCAGCCTGGACAAGCACCAAGGCCGCTATTTTCTTTACATCCCGGTCAAGGCCCAGCCTCAGAATGACATCTACGTGATCTGGTCCGATCACATCGACGGGCCATGGAGCGATCCGGTCCCGCTGGGTCTCCACCAGCATATCGACCCGTGCCACGCCGTGGCGGAGGATGGCTCGCGCTGGTTGTTCCTGTCCGGAGGGGACCGGGTGCGGTTGGCCGATGATGGTCTCAGCACCGCCGGCCCGGTCGAACATGTCTATGACCCGTGGCGCTATCCCGATAGCTGGGATGTGGAGGGGTTTTCGCCCGAGGGCCCGAAGATCCACCGCCATGGCGGATGGTTCTACATGATCACAGCGGTTGGCGGTACGGCCGGCCCACCCACCGGGCACATGGTGATCGCCGCCCGCTCGCGCTCGCTGCATGGCCCATGGGAACAGCACCCCGGCAACCCGCTGGTCCGCACCCAATCCGCCGGCGAAGCCTGGTGGTCACGCGGCCATGCCAGCCTGATTCAAGGGCCTGACGGGTCCTGGTGGTCATTGTACCACGGCTACGAGGCCGGGTTCTGGACCTTGGGCCGCCAATGCCTGCTTGATCCGGTCAAATGGACCCGCGACGGCTGGTTCCACATGGTCGGTGGCGACCTGTCGCGCCCGATCCGCAAGCCCTCAGGCGGGCAGGCGCTGCCGCACGGAATGGCCCTGTCGGATGATTTCAGCGCACCGTTGGCGCTTGGATCGAAATGGACCTTCTTCCGCCCTGCTCCTGACGAGGCAAGCCGTATCCGGTTGGCTGACGGCGCGCTCTGCCTTGCGGGCAAGGGCATGGCCCCGTCCACCGGCTCGCCCTTGCTGCTGACCGTTGGTGATCGGTCCTACCAGTTCGAATGCGACATCGAGCTGGCTCCCGGGGCCACCGCCGGGCTGGTCCTCTTTTATGATGACAGGCTCTATTGCGGCCTTGGCTTCGACGAGCAGCGCTTTGTCACCCACCAGTATGGCATCGAGCGGGGACGCCCCGCCAATCCGCATGGTCGCCGGATGATGCTGCGGGTCACCAACCGCGAGCATATCGTTGCCTTCCACACCAGCGGCGATGGTGGCCGCACCTGGCAGCGGTTCGATCGGGGAATGGAGGTGTCGGGCTATCACCATAACGTGCGGGGCGGCTTCCTTGCCTTGCGCCCCGGACTTTATGCCGCTGGGCCTGGCGCGTGCCGGTTCCGGAACTTCAGGTATCGCGCCTTGGCCTGACAGCAAGGACTGGGGCTAGGGATAGAGCCGTAGTCCCTTGGCAAACGCGCCTTGGGGATTGTTGGCTAAGCAAGGGTCCGGATGCCCACTGAAAGCCGGAGCCGTAAATGCCTGCAAGTCCTGCGTTATTTCCGTCGCAGCCCGATCGCGCGGGCCCGGCGCATGGCTGGAGGTCTCAGCCATGACGATCCGTGTCCTTGTCGTCGACGATTCCCCGACCATGCGGGCGATCCTGATGTCGCGGCTCAGCAACGAGCCAGACATTTCGGTGATCGCCACCGCCGCCAATGCCGCCGAAGCCCGCGAACTGATCAAGCAACTCGATCCGGACGTGGTCACGCTCGACATCGAAATGCCCGGCATGAATGGGCTCGATTTCCTTGAAAAGCTGATGCAGCTGCGGCCGACGCCGGTCATCGTCGTTTCCGGTTCGACCGAGGCCGGCAACCGGGTGACGGCGCGGGCGCTCGCGCTGGGGGCTGTGCATTGCTACGCCAAGTGCGACCGTTCGGGCGGGTTGCCGCTCAATGACAACGGCCGCCTGGCCGACCTGATCCGCGAGGCCGCCCAGGTGCGCTTTGGCGGGCGTTCGACCGCCCCGACCGCCCCCGCCACGACATCCAGCATCGACGCCAGCAAGGCTAAGGTCATCGCCATCGGATCGTCTACCGGCGGGGTCGAGGCGCTTCAGGTCCTGTTGCGCAATTTCGGGCCGGATTGCCCACCGACGCTGGTTGTGCAGCACATTCACGCCCGCTTCGCCCCGGCCATCGCCCAGACGCTTGACCAGGTCAGCCGGGCGCGGGTGCAACTGGCCGAGCCGGACCTGCCACTGCGACCGGGCCACATCTATCTGGCGCCGGGCGACCAGCACCTGCTGCTGGGGGGCACCAACCAACTCCACACCAAGCTGCGCAACGGCGAACTGATCTCTGGCCACCGCCCGAGTGTTGACGCGCTGTTCCATTCGGTCGCCAAGGTGGCGGGCGCGAATGCAGTCGGCGTGCTGCTGACGGGCATGGGCGCAGATGGCGCCAAGGGCCTGCTGGCCATGGCCCGCGCCGGGGCCCCGACGATTGCGCAGGACGAGGCATCGTGCACAGTCTTTGGCATGCCGCGTGCCGCGATCGAACTGGGCGCCGCACAAGCCGTCCTGCCATTGCAACGCATCGCCGGCCAATTGCTGCGCGGGCGACAGGCCAGCCAGGCCGCTTGATACTGTGTAAGGAAGGTGGTGAGCCCTGCTGGGTTCGAACCAGAGACCTACTGATTGAAAGGCTCATCGGACCGACGCCGGACAGGACAAAGCAATTGACAGGGAATATATAATTCTATATTTCCAAAAATATGGAAATTACCAAATTAGGTCTGTCTTTAGAGTTTGCAGCGCGCGCTCTAGGCGCGCTTGCCCAGGAGCATCGCCTTGCCGCGTATCGAGTGCTGGTACAAGCGGGGCCAAACGGGTGCGCCGCGGGCACGCTCTCCGAAACGCTCGGACTACCTGCGTCGTCCATGAGCTTTCATTTGGCTCAATTGACCAATGCTGGCCTCACCTCGCAGCGCCGTGAGGGTCGCTCTATCATCTATTCTGCTAACTTCGAGGCCATGGCCGCTTTGATGGCATTCCTGTCGGACAATTGTTGCGGCGGGGTACCATGCACGCAAGTGCCAGCCTGCTCGTCGGTCCCATCTGCTGCGAAGGATTTGGCGTGAGCAAGTTCGGCATCCTCGTATTGTGCACTGGCAATTCTGCGCGTTCCATTTTAGGTGAGGCGGCATTCAACAGACTGGGAAGCAACAGAATTGTTGCTTACAGTGCTGGAAGCCAACCCAAGGGGCACCCACATCCCGGTGCGTTACGTCTGCTGGAACGGAAGGGGATCGATCCTAGTCCGTTCCGTTCAAAAAGCTGGAGCGAATTTACAAGGCCGCGGGCGCCTTCCATTGATCTCGCGATCACTGTCTGCGGCAATGCCGCAGGTGAAGTCTGCCCCGTCTTTATGGGCGCTCCGCTTAAAGCCCATTGGGGCTTGCCCGACCCCGCCGATGCTATCGGTAGCGATCCCGCTGTAGATGAGGCCTTTGAACAGACCTGGCGATGGCTGGTGATGCGAGTGCAAGCCATGCTGGCCTTACCGTTTGAGACAATGGATCGGACTGAGTTACGGCACCGACTATCGGCGATCGGAGCGATGGAAGGGGCCGCATGAAGCAGAAATTGTTGGCGGAAGGGCTGGGGTCTTTCCTGCTGTTCGCGACGGTCGTCGGTTCGGGGATCATGGGAGAAAGCCTGTCGGGCGGGAACGTCGCCGTGGCCTTGCTGGCCAACACCATGGCGACCGCAGCGATCCTGTTCGTGCTGATCGCCATGCTCGGTCCGATTTCTGGCGCTCATTTCAATCCGGCAGTCACGCTGGTGTTCCGCCTCCGCGGCGAATTGGGGACGGCCGAGGCGGCCGGTTATGTCCTCGCCCAGTTGGCGGGCGGGATCTTGGGGGTCTGGGCAGCGCACCTGATGTTCGATCTGCCGGTGTGGCAGGTATCTGTTAAAGTCCGGGCGGGCCCAGGCCAATGGGCAGCCGAAGCGATTGCGACCCTTGGCCTGGTCCTGACGATCCTGGCCACCTTGCGCAGCCGGGCCGACTGGATCCCGGCCAGCGTTGCGCTCTACATTGCGGCCGCCTACTGGTTCACAGCCTCAACCAGCTTTGCCAATCCGGCCATCACGGTGGCGCGCAGCCTGACCAACAGTTTCGCCGGGATCGCGCCCGGCAACGTGCCGGGATTTATCCTGGCCCAGCTGGCCGGAGCGCTGGCCGCCAACTGGTTCGCGCCGCACCTGCTGAACAGCCCGGAGCGCGATCAGGCTGACATCAACTCATAAGCAGACCATAGCTCAGCCTCTGCCCTTGCCTCGGTGATGGCCGCAATAAACTGGTCGGTCGCCCGTACCCAGCTGAAGCGCTGGCCGAACACCGCGGCGGCACTGCGATCGAGCGTCAGGGCCTTGAGCACCGCACGCTCCAGGTCCTGGTCACAGACCCCCACGGTCGCTGGCATTTCGGGGCCGGTGCCGCGACCATTCGGGCCCAGGATATCGATAGGCCCCTGGACCGGATAGGCGGCGACTGGCACGCCCGAAGAAAGCGCCTCAATCACGACCAGACCAAACGTATCGGTGAGGCTGGGAAAGACGAAGCAATCCGCCGCACGGTATGCCGCCGCCAGTTCTTCTCCCGCCAATGCACCGACAAAGTGGACTTCGGGGTACAGCACCCTCAGCCGTTCCAGATCCGGGCCATCGCCAACGATCACCTTTGAACCTGGCAAATTCGCATCCAGGAATGCCTCCAGGTTCTTTTCCGGCGCAACCCGGCCCACGTTGAGCAGGATCGGCCGTGGCAGGTTGGCTAGTGCCTCGTGCAGTTCGCCAGTGGGCCGGAACAGCCAGTGGTCCACCCCGCGCCCCCACGGTCTGACCTGTGTTATCCCGCGCCCCTTCAGTTCCGTCTCAAGGCTGGGCGTGGCCGCCAGCACGGCGCGGCTGGATCGGTGAAAGCGCCGCATCACCGGCCAGAACACGTCTTCGCTCAGCCCGGTCCGCACCGACGCATATTTCGGAAACTGGGTATGGAAGGCAGAGGTGAAAGGGACCCGGTGCGATTTGCACCAGCTGCGTGCGCTCCAGCCGATTGGCCCTTCGGTTGCGATATGGACAATGTCGGGCTTGAACTTGCCTAGCATTCGGCGGGTCGTGAACCGAGGCGCCATGGCCAGACGGATTGAATTGTAACCCGGCATCGGCATGGTGGCAAAGTTTTGCGGCGTGATGAGCTCCACCTCATAACCGCGCCGATCCAGTTCTGCCACGGTCGCGGCCAAGGTCCGAAC
>JBEGJL010000208.1:0-10537 GCA_041184605.1 Pseudomonadota bacterium | reverse complement strand
TTCTGCAATACGCGGTTCCTGGCTGAGTTCATCTTTCAGGAATTGTGGGACGCAAACGAGGATCACCTGCCGATCGGTATCCACCATGGATCGCTATCGGTGGAGGCGCGGCGCAAGGTCGAAAGCGCCATGGCTGCCGGCAAGCTGCGCGCGCTTGTCTGCACGGCCAGCCTCGACTTGGGGGTGGACTGGGGCGATGTTGATTTGGTGGTGCAGATGGGCGCTCCCAAGGGCTCGTCGCGCCTGCTTCAGCGGATCGGGCGGGCTAACCACCGGCTTGACCAGCCGAGCCGGGCCCTGCTCGCGCCGGGGAACCGCTTTGAGTTCCTAGAGGCCTTCGCTGCCCTCGAAGCTGTGGCCGAGGGGCAGCGCGATGGCGAGGCCTTCCGCCCGGGAGGGTTGGACGTGCTGGCCCAGCACGTCATGGCCTGCGCCTGTGCTGGACCGTTTGACGAGGAGGCATTGCTGGCCGAGGTGCAGAGCGCCGAAGCCTTCGCCTGGGTCGACGCCGAAACCTGGCAGCGGGTTGTCGGTTTTGTCGCGACCGGCGGGTATTCGCTTCGCGCCTATGATCGGTTTCAGCGGATCACCAAGGGCCGCGACGGGTTGTGGCGGCTCACCCACCCTCAGCACGCTGCACGGCATCGGTTGAACGCCGGAATCATCATGGATGCGGAGATGATCTCCGTCCGGTTTCGCAACGGCAAGGCGCTGGGGCGGGTCGAGGAAAGCTTTGCCGCAAGCCTAAAGCCCGGCTCCACCTTCCGCTTCGCAGGGCTTGATCTTGAGGTTGAGGCTATGCGGGAGACCGAGCTGTGGGTTCGCGCGGCTAAGCGCAGCGGACAGATCCCCAGCTACATGGGCGCTCGAATGCCGCTCACCACCCATCTCTCCAACCGGGTGCAGGCCCTGCTCGCTGATCGGGCGGGGTGGGTTCGCTTTCCTGATGACGTCCGGGAATGGCTTGAGATGCAGGACTGGCGCTCTGAGCTGCCGGCGCCAGGGCGACTGCTGGTGGAGAGCTTCCCGTACCAAGAGCGCCATTACACTGTGTTCTACACATTTGAAGGGTGGCCGGCGCATCAGTCGCTTGGCATGCTGGTAACCCGGCGGATGGAGGAACGCGGCCTCGCTCCGTTGGGCTTCGTTGCGAATGATTACGCCATCGCGGTTTGGGGCCTGCGGCCGATTGATGATCCAGCGACACTGTTGTCGCCCGATATCCTGGCGGGTGAGTTCGTGGAATGGGTGCAGAACAGCTATCTGCTCCGTCGCGCTTTCCGCGAAGTGGCGGTGATTTCGGGACTGGTCGAACGACAGCATCCGGGCAAGCGCAAGACCGGGCGGCAGGTTACCTTCTCAACCGACCTGATTTACGATGTGCTCCTAAAGCATGAACCCAACCATCTGTTGATTACGGCCGCTTGGGCCGATGCCCGCGAGCGCATGACCGATGTTGGCCGACTGGCTGGGGTGCTCGACCGGGCGCAGCATGAATTGCACCACGTTCAGCTTGATCGGGTTAGTCCTTTGGCCGTGCCGGTGCTGGTTATGGTAGGGCGAGAAAGCACGCCGCAGGGCCAGGCCGACGAGGAACTGCTGCTTGCAGCAGATAGCCTGGCCGGCCTCGCGATGCGGCCGATGCAAGGCTAGCAGAGAAACGAAAAGGGGGCGGATTGCTCCGCCCCCTCAATCGCTTGAACCGTGGTCAGGTTACTTGGCGTTCGGCGCCTTGCCGAATTCCGAGTACTGTTCGTTGCCGACGAAGCCAAAGGCAGTCACGCCCGAACCCTTGATGATGTTCAGCACCTGAACCGAGGTGTCATAGGGTGCCTGCGGGTCCGGCTGATACTGCAGTTCCGGCTCCGGCTTGATCGCCAGGGTGGCCTGCAGCAGCGAGAGCAGCTGGCCTTGGTCAACTTCGCCGCCGTTCCACAGGATCGCGCTGTTCGGCATGATCACGACCTTGTTCTTGTCGCGCTTGACGACGACATCCGGCGGCGGGGCCGACGGGTTAGGCAGGTCGATGTTCACGGCGTGGGTGGCCACGGGGATCGTGATGATGAACATGATGAGGAGAACGAGCATGACGTCGATCAACGGCGTCGTGTTCATTTCCATCATCGGCGAGCCATCATCCTTGCCGCCTGACATTGCCATGGTGGGTTACTCCTGAATTGCGAATAGGGGGGCAGCCGGGGCTGCCCTCACCATTAGGCGTTGGGATCGACCGGGGTCGAAATAAAGCCGACCGTCGGATAGCCCGAGATCTGCACGTTGTAGATCGCACCGGCGATGCAGCGCCACGGGGCATTCACGTCGCCGCGAATATGCACCTGCGGAATCAGCTCCGGGTTGGCCTGGAGTGCTTCCGGCCCACCGGCGCGCTTCACGATGGCATCGAGACGCTTGAACGCCTGGTCACGCAGCTCGACCGAATCGACCGGCGTGATGTTGTTGAAGTAAATGCGGCATTCACCGCCGAGGTTCGCGCCTTCGAAGCCCGGATCACCGGCCGAACGGCCAGCCGAGTCCGTGGTGCTGACCGTCAGCAGCAGGTTTTCGACCTTGTCCTTCGATTCAGTCGAAACCATCACCGGGATCTTCAGCTTCTGGATCGTCTGGATCGCGACCGGAACCGCGATCAGGAAGATGATCAGAAGCACCAGCATCACGTCGACCAGCGGCGTGGTGTTGATGTCCGACATCGGCGCATCATCGCCGCCGCCGCCCGTTGAAATCGCCATGGGTTACATCCTGTCCTTGGGTTGCCAGCGAGCCGCCGCGACACCGTGCCGCGGCGGCCCTAACGCTTAAGCCTTGGCGGCCGGAGCAGCAGCCGGCTTGGCAGCAGCCGGGGCCGGAGCCACGGCCGGCTTCACCGCACCCTTCGAGTTGATGTTCGCCAGCACGTCGGTCGAGAAGCCCGAAAGCAGCTCGGCGATGCGCTTGTTGCGGGCCTGCAGGTAGTTGTAGGCAAGCACGGCCGGAACGGCGACGAGCAGACCCAGCGCGGTCATGATCAGCGCTTCACCAACCGGACCAGCGACCTTGTCGATCGAGGCCGAGCCGGCGATGCCGATGTTGATCAGCGCGCGATAGATGCCAACCACGGTACCGAACAGACCGATGAACGGCGAGGTCGCACCGACGGTTGCCAGGAACGGCAGGCCCGAAGCAAGGCGAGCATTCACCGAAGCTTCCGAGCGAGCGAGCGAGCCATGCAGCCAGTCATGGGCTTCAAGAGCGTCGGTCATCTTGCTGTGGGCTTCTTCAGCGGCGAGACCGTCATCGACGATCTGGCGCCATGCGCTGTTCTTTTCCAGCTTCGAAGCGCCGTCCTTCAGCGAAGCAGCGCGCCAGAACGAGGCCTTGAGAGCAGCGTACTGGTTCAGAATCTTGCGCTGTTCAAAGAACTTGGTGAACAGGATGAAGAACGAGCCGAACGACATGACGCCGAGGATGATGACGGTAGCATAGGCGATGAAACCGCCCTGCTGAAGAGCTTCGGCGAAACCGAACTTGTTCTGCGGGGCTGCCTGGGCGGCCGCGGTCAGGAGGTCAACGATAAACATGCGAAAAGTCCTCTCAAGCGAAATAGGTTGGTAATCTGCCGGTTCCCCCAAGGACCCGGCTGGCCCGACAGATGCCGGACCGGGAAGTTCAAAACGTCAGTCCTTCGGGATCACCCAGCGAACGCGGTTGGAGTAGGAGCCCGAGGTGGGCTGGCCTTCACCGTCCGTGGCCGGATTGAACCGGGCACGGCGCGTCACATTGGCGCAGGTAGCATCGTCAAGGTCGGGGCTACCGCTCGAGCTGGTGACCGAACAGCCGGTCACACGGCCATCCGGACCAACGGTGACGCGGAAGCTGGTAGTGCCTTCGCGTTCCTCGCGCAGGGCGCGGGTCGGATAGTCATTGGTGGTTGCCCAGTTGGCCGGGTTGCCCTTCGGCGTCGGCTGCTTGGGCTGGAACCGCGGTGCAGGCACCGGGGCCGGCGGCGCAATGATCGGCACGACCGGCGCCGCAGGCGGCGGGGTCACGACGGTTTGCACCGGCGGCGGCGTGACATTGACGTTGATCTTCGGCGGAGGGGCGACGATCGGCGGCGGCGCAGCAGCCTTCTTCGGCGGCGGCGGCGGCTCCTTCTTCGGCTCCTCCTTCTTGATATCGACAGTCGTCACCTTTTTGACGACCTGTTGCACGGCTTCGTAGGCCAGCCCTGTTACCAGGGCATAACCAACGAGAATGTGCAGCAGGGCGACGACGACGAAAGAGGCAATGCGATTGCCACTCATCTCCTGGTCAGCGTAAGCCATTCAGACGCATCACTCCTAGTCAGTCCCCGCCCCGGGCCAAGGCCCGGGGCCCGGCAGATACCCCGTTTCCGGAGCGTCTGCCCAAAATCTTAATATCCACCCTGCCGATCCAGCCGGATTACCGGGCACAGCCCGTACCGGATGAACCAGAATGTCGAGCCGTTATTGTTCTATGGCCCGGATTTCCGTGTGCTTTAGCCAAGCGGGCGCACGGGTGCAACGCTTTATCCATTAACTCTCGATTCACTTGTGTTAAGCTGGAACGCGTTGAAAGAGCCGCTGAATCCGCGGCATTGAAGGCGATTGGATGAAACTTCGTACACAAAAATCGGTTCCCGAAAATCGCTTGGCGATCGGATGCGGCGTTACGCTAGCCCTGCTGTTTTCCGCAGCTGCAACGCCGGTGCTGGCCGCCGATTCGCCTTCGCGCGAATCGATTGCATCACGCCCGGGTGTAGAGCTTAGCTATGCCGACCTGGTTGACCTTGCTGGCCCGGCTACCGTGGTGGTCAAGGCACAGGTCCGCAAAATTGCCCAATTGGAGACTGAGCGCGCGCCCGGGCTGAAGCCCGGATGGGCCAGGCTATATATTGAGGCAAAGACCGAGGCCGTGCTCGGCGGGCGTACCGCCATGGGTGAGGCCTTGCGTTATCTCGTCGATGTGCCGCTTGATGCCAAGGCGAAGCTGCCCAAACTCGCCAAACGCAGCGTCATCCTGTTTGCCCGCCCCGTGGCGGACAGGCCTGGCGAACTGCAATTGGTTGCACCCACTGCCCAGTTACTGTGGGATCCGGCGCTCGAACCAAGGGTTCGCGCGATCCTGGCTGAACTCTATTCACCAGACGCGCCGCAGGCGATCAGCGGGGTGCGCGAGGCGATTCATGTTGCAGGCGCGCTCGCCGGTGAGGGCGAATCCCAATTCTTCCTGGCGACGGCCGGGGGTGGTCCGGCAGCGATCACGGTCTCCAGACCCGCGGAGGGCGGGCCGCGCTGGACGGTTTCCTTCTCTGAACTGGTTGAAACGGCGGCGCCCCCGCCAGCCCGTGACAGTCTGGCCTGGTATCGCCTGGCCTGCTTCCTGCCCCGCCAGTTGCCGGCGGGGGTAAACCTCTCGGCCACGCCCGAGGACCGGCAGTTGGCCAGCAATGACTATCGTTTCGTGATCGAGCAACTTGGACCTTGCCCCCGGTTGCGTCGCTAGACGCGCTCGCCTAGGGCGCGCGGGCGAAAGGGGGCGATAATGGCCGATCCGTTGAAAGTTGCGCTGGCTGGGCTAGGCACCGTTGGTGCCGGGGTGATCCGTTTGGTGGAAGCCAATGCCGCGCTGATCGCGCGCCGGGCCGGCCGTCCGATTGCCATTACCGTGATCAGTGCGCGCGACCGTTCGAAGAAGCGCCCGGTCGATCTGACACCTTATACCTGGGAAGACGATATGGTCATCCTGGGCGAGCGCGAGGATGTCGATGTGGTGGTCGAGCTGGTCGGCGGGGCGGATGGCCCGGCCCTGTCCTGCGCCCGTGCCACCATCGAAGCCGGCAAGGCGCTGGTCACCGCCAACAAGGCCATGATTGCGCACCACGGCCTGGAACTGGCTGCCAAGGCCGAGGCGGCCAAGGTGGCGCTTAAGTTCGAGGCTGCCGTTGCGGGGGGTATCCCGGTGATCAAGGGTCTGCGCGAAGGTGCCGCAGCCAACGCGATTGAGCGGGTTTACGGGATCCTCAACGGCACCTGCAATTACATCCTCTCGACCATGGAGGACACCGGCCGGGACTTTGCCGATGTGCTCGCCGAAGCGCAGGCCAAGGGCTATGCCGAGGCTGACCCGGCATTCGACATCGAAGGTACCGACGCAGCGCACAAGCTGTCGATCCTGGCCGCCATCGCCTTTGGCAGCAAGATCGACTTCCCCAGGGTCCAAACCAGCGGCATCACCCGGCTGCGGGCGGCTGATATCGCTCAGGCCCATTCGCTGGGCTATGTCATTCGTTTGATCGGCATGGCTGAGGCGCAGGGCGATCATCTGTTCCAGCGGGTTCAGCCGCACCTCGTGCCGTTCGACCATCCGCTGGCCCACGTTGACGGGGCAACCAACGCCGTTGTGGCCGAAGGCAACTTCTCCGGGCGGCTGTTATTCCAGGGGGCCGGCGCGGGCGATGGACCGACTGCAAGCGCCGTGGTGGCCGACCTGATTGACATTGCCCGCTCGACCATGGGAGGCGGCGAGATTGGTGCTCCCTTCTCGGTCCCGGTGGCGGAGTTGGAAGCCATGGCCCCGGCCGACAGCGGACCGCGGGTTGGGCGGGCTTATATCCGCTTCACCGTGGCGGACCGGCCTGGCGTACTGGCCGAAATCACCGCTGCGATGCGCGATGCCGGGGTTTCGATCGAAAGCCTCATCCAGAAGGGCCGTGCAGGCGACGCAGAAGCGGTGATGGTGGCCATGGTCACCCACGAAGGACCGGAAAGCGCGGTTGCCGAAGCGCTCCGGCTCCTCGACGGTTCAGCCAGCCTGACCGAGCCGCCGTTGGTGATGCAACTGCTCGGCGACTAGGCGTTAACGGTCGGGCAGTTCGCCTTTGGCTATCCTGTCCGCATCCGATCCTTCAGGCGCCTGCGGTAGCGCGGCGGGATCGATCACATAGATCGGTGGCGGCGCCCACCCGCCGATCATGCAGCCTGGCTGGCCCTTGCATGAACCCCGATCGAGCTGCGGTGCACGCGGGATCCCATTGTTTAGCGCCCGCCGCGCGGCGAGCGATGACGGATCACTATCCGCAGTTGAGGGGACCCGCAGGTCCTCACCGCGATCGATGCAGACGACGATCTCACCGGATTTGCGGGCACTGCGGCAACGGTCCTGAACCGTCTCGACCCCTAGCCTGGACTTGGCGGCGGCCAATCGCTCAGCCACTTGCGGATCGGGGTCAGGCGTTTGCGCGCCCGCCGGGATGGCCGCAAGCATGATACCCAGTCCTGAAAGTCGCACCCGCCAACCCATTGCCCGACTTGAGCTAGCCTGCGGTTAATGCGCGGTGAACCCCCCGAGCGGCGCCCGCTCACTCGACAAGCGGGACCGCGCTCGCTAAGCGCCGCGCTGCATTCGTATTCAAATCAGCCAGGGAAGAGCACCCATGACCAACCCCGCCGCCAGCAAGGTTCTCGACCGCGTTCTCGTCCTCGAAATGGTTCGCGTGACCGAGGCGGCAGCGATTGCCGCTTCGAAACTTGTCGGCCGGGGTGACGAGAAAGCGGCTGATGCCGCTGCGGTCGAAGCCATGCGCGAAGCCTTCGATGACCTGGAGATCGACGGCACCGTGGTGATCGGCGAGGGCGAGCGCGACGAAGCGCCCATGCTCTACATTGGTGAGAAAGTTGGCGGCGCGCAGGGCACCGGCCCGAAAATCGATATCGCGCTTGATCCGCTCGAAGGCACGACCATCACCGCCAAGGCCGGTCCGAATGCCTTGGCGGTGCTGGCCTGCGCTGAAGAAGGCAACCTCCTCAATGCGCCCGACGTATATATGGACAAGCTTGCGGTTGGTCCGGGCTATCCCGATGGCATCATCGACCTGGCCAAGAGCCCGACCGAAAACGTCACGGCGGTTGCTGCGGCCAAGGGCGTCCAGCCGAATGAAATTATCGTCTGCGTACTGGACCGGCCGCGCCACGCGGACCTGATCGCCGAGCTGCGCGGTCTGGGTTGCGGGGTGGTGCTGATCGGCGACGGCGACGTTGCCGGGGTGATCGCGGTGACGAACGAAGAGACCACGATCGACATGTACATGGGTTCGGGCGGCGCACCGGAAGGCGTCCTCGCCGCAGCGGCGCTGCGCTGCGTCGGCGGCCAGTTCAATGGCCGCCTGCTGTTCCGCAATGATGATGAGCGCGCCCGCGCCCGCAAGTGGGGGATCGAGGACCTCAACAAGATCTACACTCGCGATGAATTGGCCAAGGGCGATTGCATCTTTGCAGCCACGGGCGTCACCGATGGATCACTGCTCGCTGGGGTCAAGCGCCGTAAGGACGGCACCATGACGACTGAGAGCGTGGTGATGCGGGCCAGTTCGGGCACGGTTCGCTGGGTCCGCGGGGAGCACCGCAAGCCGCGCTAATCCCCGCCTCTGCCCGCAGTCTGCCTTGCAATCCGGCGCTCCCTGATTAGAGCGCTCGATTGGGGTCAGACTCGAGGGGAAGGCAGCGCAATGAAACTGATGGCCGGCAACTCCAACTTGCCGCTGGCGCGGGATATCGCTGCCTATCTCGATCTGCCGCTGACTGACGCCTCGGTCCGCCGGTTTGCGGACGAGGAAGTCTTCGTCGAAATCCATGAGAATGTCCGCGGCGAGGATGTCTTTGTGATCCAGTCGACCAGCTTCCCGGCCAACGACAACCTGATGGAGCTGCTGATCGGGATCGATGCGTTGCGCCGCGCCTCGGCCAAGCGGATCACGGCCGTGCTTCCCTATTTCGGCTATGCCCGCCAGGATCGCAAACCCGGTCCGCGCACCCCGATCTCGGCCAAGCTTGTTGCCAACCTCATCACCACGGCGGGGGCTGATCGCGTACTGGCGGTGGATCTCCATGCCGGGCAGATCCAGGGCTTCTTCGATATCCCGACCGACAATCTCTATGGCGCCCCGGTGATGGCGGCGGACATCATGGAGCGGACTGGTGGGCAAAACCTGATGGTCGTCTCCCCAGACGTAGGCGGCGTGGTTCGCGCGCGGGCCTTGGCCAAGCGGATCAACGACGCGCCGCTGTCGATCGTCGACAAGCGCCGAGACAAGCCGGGCTCGTCCGAAGTGATGAACATCATCGGCGATGTGAAGGGCTGGGACTGCATCCTGATCGATGACATCATCGATTCCGGGGGCACGCTCTGCAATGCGGCTGCCGCCCTGATGGAGGCCGGTGCGAAGAGCGTGACAGCCTATCTCACCCACGGTGTTCTATCCGGCCAAGCCGTTGAGCGCGTCACCAACTCTGCGCTCAAGGAACTGGTGATCACGGATTCGATCCAGCCGACCGAGGCGACCAAGGATAGCCCCAAGATCCGTATCCTGCCGATCGCGCCGCTGATTGGCGAGGCAATCCGCCGCATCGCTGACGAAAGCTCGGTCTCGAGCCTGTTCGACTGATGAACCTGGGCGCAGACATCGCCCTGGCCCATCGCCTTGCCGATGCCGCGCGGGCGGCGATCCTCCCGCATTACCGCTCTGGACTGGCGAGTGAGCGCAAGGCAGATGCGTCGCCGGTCACCCTGGCTGACCGGGCGGCTGAAGAGGCTATGCGCCGGATCCTCAAGGCCGAGTACCCGCGCGATGCCATTCATGGCGAAGAATTCGGCAGCGAGGTCGGGTCATCTGGCCGGACTTGGGTGCTCGACCCGATCGATGGGACGGCGTCGTTCCTGATCGGACGACCGATCTTTGGCACCCTGATTGCGCTGGTGGTGGAGGGTTGGCCTGTGCTGGGCATCATTGACCAGCCAGTCCTCGATGAACGCTGGATTGGTGTCACTGGGCAGCCGACCCTGCTCAATGGTCAACCCGTTCGCACCCGCCCTTGCCGCGAGCTTGGCGACGCAACACTGGCCACTACCGGCCCGCATTATTTTGACGACCATGATGGCGAACATTTCATGGGGCTGGCCGCCAAGACCGACCACCGCCGCATGGTGATGGGCGGTGATTGCTATAATTATGCGCTGCTTGCTTCGGGCCACCTCGACATCGTCTGTGAGGCCAATCTGAAACTGCACGACTATGCCGCACTGGTGCCGGTCGTTGAGGGGGCCGGAGGAACCATGTGCGATTGGAACGGCGAGCCGCTTCACGCTGCCTCATCCGGACACGTTCTTGCGCTGGGCGATCCAGCGCGACTGGACGATGTTGTGGAAGCGCTCGCCTGCCAGCACTGACCAACCGGCGCTCAGACCTTACTGCAACGCGGCCTTGATGAAATCCGCTGCGCGTTCGCCGATCATGATCGAGGGCGCATTGGTATTGCCCGAGACCAGCCGCGGCATGATCGAGGCATCCGCCACCCACAGGCCTTCGATCCCGCGCAGCTGCAGCTTCGGGTCGACCACGCTATTCGCATCGCCGCCCATCCGGCAAGTGCCGACCGGGTGATAGACGGTGTCGGCGCGGCTGCGGATCAGATCATCGAGCGCGGCGTCATTGTTCAGGTCAACCGGTTGGCGCGGGGTACCGCCG
>JBEGJL010000207.1:0-2691 GCA_041184605.1 Pseudomonadota bacterium | reverse complement strand
CGCTTTACCCCAACATGGTCGAAACCATCCGCGCCTGCGAGGTGCTGGCCAAGGAAGGCTTCCTGCCAATGGTCTATTGCACCGACGATCCGATCGCGGCGAAGCAGCTGGAAGATGCCGGTGCGGTTGCGGTCATGCCACTGGGGGCGCCGATCGGTTCGGGCCTGGGCATCCAGAACCGCGTCACGATCCGCCTGATCGTTGAAGGGGCTTCGGTCCCGGTGCTGGTCGATGCCGGGGTTGGCACGGCTTCCGACGCAGCTGTGGCGATGGAGCTGGGCTGCGAAGGCGTGCTGATGAACACCGCGATTGCCGAGGCCAAGGACCCGATCCGCATGGCCCGGGCGATGAAGCTGGCGGTCGAGGCCGGTCGCGACGCCTATCTTTCCGGACGAATGGCTACCCGCAAGTACGCAGATCCATCCAGCCCGCTGGCAGGATTGATCTAACGATTACGGTTAACGGGATCATAACCTAATCGTGATGACTTAGCCCCTCTCGAAAGGGGCTTGTCATGGCCAAGACCGGAACTGCTTCGCTGACCATTGCCGAATTGCGCGAATTTGCCAGCTTCTCCGCGGGCGAGCAGCGTTACATCAAGCGCAGCCTCGATGTCGGGCTGGGACGGCAGGATGCATTCAAGCTGTGGGCGCGGGATGCCGCAGAATCGGCCGCAATTCGCAGCCAGTACGCGGTCTACCAGGAGCTCAAGGCGCTGCGCGTGCAGATCCCGGCAGAGCATGACTTCGTCGGACTGGAAACCTTCATGGGCAAGCTGTTGCGGGTAACCGCTTTCGACATCGCCCAGGACCGACTCGAAGGCTTTTCAGCCTATCGCTTCCTCTATGAGCGCCTGCTTGGGGCAGAGGCGCGCCCGTTCCTGCCATCGGCATTTTGCGCGGCAGCGGCCCTGCCGCAGATCCGCCCCGATCGCCGCAAACATCTGCTTCAGTCGATCAGTGAGGCCGCGGCCACTGCCCCGGCCTGGTCCAATCGTGCGCCCAGCTTCTATCCCGAATGGGTTGAACAGGAAGCGGCCTAACCCCGCCGCACCGCGACATCAGCCCTTGTACAGCGCGTCCAGCCGCTCGCCGTAGCGTTCCTTCAGCTTGTGGCGGCGGATCTTGAGGCTTGGCGTCATTTCCTCATTCTCGATCGCAAAGGCCTCGTCCGCGAAGGCGAACTGGCGGACCTTTTCAATCACGCTGAGGTCCTGATTGACCCGATCGATCGCGGTGCGGATTGCCGAACGGAAGGCCGGCAGGTCCTGCAAGGCCTTTATATCGAACTTCTCATCTTGCGCCCGGGCCCATTCGAGCGCCCACTCAGCGTCCGGCACGATCAGGCCAACCACATAGGGCCGCTTGTCGCCCACCACCATCGCCTGGGCGATCTCGGGCTGCAGGGTCAGCATGCCTTCAACCTTCTGGGGCGAGATATTGTCGCCCTTGTCGTTGACGATCATGTCCTTCTTGCGGTCAGTAATGACGATCCGGCCCTTGTCATCAATATGGCCGATGTCCCCGGTGTGCAGCCAGATGCCGGTGCCGGGTTCGCCCTCAGGCTCCTTCAACACGCGAGCAGTCTCGGCCTCGTTGCGCCAGTAACCGTGCATGACGAGTTCGCCGCGGACCAGGATTTCGCCGTCCTGGGCGATCTTGATCTCGACCCCTTCCATCGCCGGGCCGACCGTATCCATCTTCAGGCCAACCTTGGGCCGGTTGCAGCTGATCACCGGCGCAGCTTCGGTCTGGCCATAGCCCTGGAGCATATTGAGCCCCATTGCCTCGAAGAAGGTGCCGACTTCGGGGTTAAGCGGCGCGCCGCCCGAAACCATCGCCTTGATTCGGCCGCCGAACTTCGCCCGAATCTTGGGGCGCAGCGCCTTTTCCAGCAGCAGGTCCATCGGCTTGTCGCGCAGCCGGCCCTTGCCCTCGTTCTGGCCCTTGATCGCGCCGATGGCGAGGGCGCGGCCCATCAGGAAGTTGGCAACCTTGCCCTGCTTTTCGACCTGCTTCATTATCCGCGTGCGCAGCACTTCGAACAGGCGCGGGACGACGACCATGATCGTCGGGCGCACTTCCTCGATATTGCTGGCCAGCTTTTCGAGGCCCTCGGAATAGAAGATCTGCCCGCCCATCCCAATCGGCAGCATCTGCCCGCCGGTGTGTTCATAGGCATGGCTCAGCGGCAGGAAGCTGAGGAACACCTCGTCATCCCAGCCAAAGTCCTCAGCCAGGATGCGGGCCGCGCCATCGACGTTGCACAGGATCGCGCCGTGGTGCTGCATCACGCCGCGCGGGGATCCGCCGGTGCCGCTGGTATAGATGATGCAGGCGGTATCTTCGCGCTTGATCTTGGCCACGCGCTTGTCAACCGCGGTGCGGGCCTTGGCGGCATCGCCGGTCAGCAGGCTGGCCCAGTCGCGATATTCGAACTGGCCGGTCTGGGCGATCCGCAGCGGCTCGATCCCGATCACGAAGCCGGCTTGCCCCGCAGCCAGCACGCCCGGCAGCAGCGGCTTGGCCAGCTTGTCATCCGATACGATCACGGCCCGGGCGCCAGAGTTTTCCAGCACGTGCAGGTGGTCGCGCTCGGTGTTGGTGATATAGGCTGGTACGGTTACGCAGCCAGCCGCCATGATCGCGAAATCGGCGATGCACCATTCGGGCCGATTTTCGGAGACCAGCA
>JBEGJL010000206.1:0-3725 GCA_041184605.1 Pseudomonadota bacterium | reverse complement strand
CTCCTGTCGCTCCGCTGGTCAGTTGGCGGCTGCGGACGAGGCTGGGGCAGCCGCGTTGTCATTCGCGCCGGCAGCGGGAGCGACAGGGCCATTGCCGAAGTTGACCTTCGGCGCAGCCGATGCACCCGGATCGGCCTTGAACGGTACCATCGGCTTGGCGCCATAGATCACCTTGGCACCGATCGCGTCGGGGAAGGTGCGGATCGTGGTGTTATATTCCTGCACGGCTTCGTTATAGCGCATCCGGGCCACATTGATCTGGTTTTCGGTGCCCTCCAGCTGCGCCATCAGGTCAGCGAAGCGGGCCTGGCTTTGCAGTTGCGGGTAATTCTCAACTACAGTGCGCAGCTGACCGAGGGCCTGGGTCAGCTGGTTCTGGGCGTTCTGGAACTTTTCGAAGGTCGCCGGGTCAGACAGGTCCTCGGTCCGCACGTTGATCGAGGTCGCGGCAGCGCGGGCGTTGGTAACATTGGTCAGGATCGTCGTTTCCGAAGCGGCAGCAGCCTTGGCGGTTTCGACCAGGTTCGGCACCAGGTCGGCGCGGCGCTGATAGGCGCTTTCAACGTCAGCCCACTTGGCCTTGGCATTTTCTTCGCTGGTCGGCACTGAGTTGATCCCGCAGCCAGCCAGGGCAGCGGCTGCGGCGGCAACCAGGGTAAAGCGGCCGAAACGGCGGACAAATGCAGCGGTCATGCGATGCGTTCCTCTTGCACAGGCGGCGCAGCGGCCGCGAATATTTCCGGATGTAGCGTGCCAATGGCGCCGTTCAAGCGGCAGCCGCAAAAATCGCGTCACTGCAATTGATTGTTGTCGCCTCACGCCTTTCGTGGCAGTTTTTACCTATCTTTGGCATGGGGATAAGGGGAAGCAGTGCATGCTTAGCGAATTCAAGGCCTTTCTGGCGCGGGGCAACGTGCTTGACCTGGCGGTCGGCGTGATCATCGGCGCGGCTTTCGGCAAGATCGTCTCGTCGCTGACCGACGACGTGCTGATGCCGGCGATCGGCATGGTGACTGGCGGGATTGATTTTTCAAACCAGTATACCGTGCTGGCAGGAGAGGTGCCCGCAGGGGCAACGCTGGCCGCTGCCAAGGCAGCAGGGGCGACCGTGATTGCCTGGGGCAGCTTCGTCACGGCGATCATCAACTTCGTGATCCTGGCCTTCGTGATTTTCCTGATCGTGCGGCAGGCCAACAAGGTGATGCCGCCGCCCGCCGCCGGACCGAGCGAGGTGGAACTGCTGACCGAAATCCGGGACTCGCTCAAGAAGGGTTGATTGCGGCCAGTTGCGGGAAGATCGGGCGGGGGCGCGGCTCCCGCCCTTTTCATTTGGCCGAGCCTTCCCTATATCGGGTTTTGCCGGGTTCGCCCGGCTATGGCGATAAACTGCGGCGTGCAATAGGCGCAGCGGACCCGGGGGCGGTACCCGGCGGCTCCACCACTTCCTCTGCCAAGGCAGGGGCAAATGACGGGGCCGAACTAGGATCGACGTGTGTTGAAAAGCGCTGTTTTCGCCCGGGCTGAGTAACCCGTTCAAGGCTCAAAACTCACAAGTGCCAACGATAACGAAGCACTTGCTCTTGCTGCGTAATTCTAGGGCCTAGCGGCCTGAAGTTACACTACCAAGAACGGGGTCCGGGGCGTACCTTGCAACAGAAACGCCCCACCTTCCCGATCATTTTCAGATTGCCCCATGCCGGGCTGCGAACGCTAGCCTGCTGCGCTTCCGGTGCTCACGACCAGCAGGTCGCTGCGCGCCGGTTCTCGCAAGCAACCATTCTCGCTCCGGCCTGAGGCAATCTGAAAACGATCGGGTTCAGGCTGGGGTTTTGCTGTTCTGCGCCAGCCGCTTTTCGTGCTTCAGACAATCGAGGATCTTGCCGCCGGCCATGAAAACGGCGCCGGTGCAGGCCAGGAACAACAGTTTGCCACCAAAGCCGGGAAAACGAGTCAGATATACCGATCCGCGTTCCACAGCGCCCAGGGCGAGCGCGTAGATGATCAGATAGGCCTCAAGCGGGGTCTTGATCACAAACAGCCGGCTGATCTTGCGGAGCATGGTTCCTCGCTCGTCGTTAATAACGAATGGAGCAATCACCATGCCAAATCAGGACAAGTGCGCAAGGTACTGGTTAACGCCCTGTCCCATTGTAAGGCAGTTCGACATCAGGCCAGTTCGGTCAGGTCCAGCGCGCCAAGCAGTGCCAGCCGTGCGGCCACGATCTGGCTGGCCAGAAGCGGATCGCCCAGTTGGTCGGGCCTGATCGATTCCGGCCACTGCGCCGCGACCACGGCTTCGATCTGGGCAATCTTTGCCTCGTCCAGCATAAAGCGCGGATCAACAGTGGCAGGATCAGCCACCACCCGCAGCCGCAGGCAAGCTGGGCCGCCGCCATTGGCCATCGACTGGCGGACATCGACCGGCAGCACCCGGCGGATCGGGCCATTGCTGGCCAGCATGGCATCCAGCCAGCCGCGGACCGTTGTGTGCTCCCAGGCTTCGAGCGGGATCACCAGCCCCATCTCGCCCGAAGGCAGGGTCAGCAACTGGGCGTTGAACAGGTAGCTCTTGATCGCATCGGCCAAGCTGACGGCGGCAGCCGGAACGACCACGATTTCCGCCTCGGGCAGCATGGCGCGGATGGCGGCATAGGTCCCTTCAGGATCGGCAAAGGCCTGTTCGTGGGTAAACAGCACCCGTTCGTTCGCCACCGCCACCACGTCGTTATGAAAGGCACCGGCGGCGATCGCTGCGGGGTTCTGCTCGACAAATAGTGTTCGGACGGGATCGAGCCCGTGCAGGCGGGCAACCGCGCGGCTGGCCTGTTCGTGTTGACGCGCCGGGAAGGGGCCGCCGCCTTTGCCATAGACGAAGATTTCGATGCCCGGAGCGCCATGGCCGGTGCCCATCCGCATGTGGTTGGCCGCGCCTTCATCGCCGAAACAGGCCGGGACAGCATCATGGACCTCGAAATGGGCGGTATCGGCAAAGGCCAGGCGCAACTGCTTGACCGTATCGGGCCATTCCTGGCTCCGATGCGGCATGGTGACAAGGTTGGCCGCGGTCAGGTGGCAGCGTCCGTCGGCCGTGTCAGGCGCGGGGGAGACCGTCGCCGCATTCGCCGTCCACATCGAACTGGCTGACCAGGCCGCTGCGAGCAGTCGCCGGTCTTCACTTCCGTCGGCACCGATTGCGGAGAGGAAAGTGCTGTTGGGCCGGGGCAGGGGCAACAGGAATCCTTGTGGCAGCCCCAGTGCCAGGTTGTGCCGCATTTTGCCCAGTCCCTGCAACGCGGCCGCACGTGGGTAACTGGTATCGCCGGCATTGTTGGCCGAGGCGATATTGCCCAGGCTTAGGCCGGCATAATTATGGCTTGGGCCGATGATGCCGTCGAAATTGATCTCAACCAGGCCCATGCTTCACCACCGGGCCACGTGGGTGACTGCCATGCCAGGTTCCAATCCCAGCAAGGCAGCCGATCCCGGATCGATTGCCACTCCGTCGGCGCGTTGTTCAACCCAGCCATAGGCGGTGCGGAAATCGGCGAGGCGGCCCACAGCCAGCAAGCGCTTTTCGCCCGCCATGTGGTCACCCAGGCCGGCATCGACTGCCACCACGTCCTGATCCTGCGCTTCCCGGATTGAGCGGATCTGGTCGGTCCGCACGGTCATGGTCGGCCCGCCGTCAAAGATGTCGATGTAGTTCTCCCAGGCAAAGCCTTCCT
>JBEGJL010000205.1:0-3387 GCA_041184605.1 Pseudomonadota bacterium | reverse complement strand
GTCCAGAAGCCAAGGCGCCGCCCCCCGCCGCCAATGATGATTTCCTGCGTGAGGCGACCGGCGCCCGGCCCGGCACCGCTCCGGCAAACAAGAAACCCCCGTCCAATTAAGGACGGGGGCTTTCGTTACAGCCTGATCCTGGAACTAGCGAAGCCGAACCGGCAGGTAAGCGGCCGGCTGGCCGCGGCGCTGGACGCGCAGCAGCACGGCGGCGCGGTTTTCGGCCTTGGCGGCGCGGATGATCGCCTCAAGGTCCGCCACCGTCAGCACATCGCGGTAATTGGCCGAAAGGATCACATCACCGCGCTGCAGGCCCTTGGCGCCGGCATCGGATGAGCCATCGACCACCGAGATCACCAGTCCGCGGGTGTCGGTGGGTAGGCCGATCTGCCCGGCGATCTGTGGGTTCATCGGCAGGACCGACAGGCCGAGCGCGCGTTCCGCCAGGCCTTCGCCCTGCTTTTCAGGTGCGCGGTTATAGCGATCGTCGGCGTCCGGGGTGGCGGGCGCAAAGGTCTGCTTGGCCAGCTCCTCATCGCTCGGCCGCTTGCCCACTGTGGCGTTCAACGTCAGGCGCTTGCCATTGCGGAGCACTTCGATCGGGATCCGCTTGCCGGGGTCCGTATTGGCGACGATAAACGACAGGGTATTGTCGGGCGAGACTTCCTGGTTATCGACCTTCACCACGATATCACCCGGCTGGAGCCCGGCGGCGGCAGCAGCCTGGCCGGGCTGGACGGTCTGGACCAGTTCACCGCGGTTGCGGGCCAAACCCAGCGAATCCGCCACGTCCTCGGTCACTGGCACGATCTGGACGCCCAGATAGCCGCGCTCGATCGCCTGACCACGCATCAGCTTGTCCACCACCGGGGCGGCGATGTCGGCGGGGATCGCAAAGCCGATCCCTACGTTGCCGCCAGTCTCGGAAAGTATCATTCGATTTACACCGATCACGTTGCCCTTCATGTCGAACAGCGGACCGCCAGAGTTGCCGCGGTTGATCGAGGCATCGGTCTGGATGTAGCGGCTCGCTCCCGATGAGCGGTGCACGGCCGAGACGATGCCCGAGGTAACCGTGCCGCCCAGGCCAAACGGGTTGCCGATCGCGATCACCCAGTCACCAACCCGCGCGGCTTCGCTGTTGCCGAACTTGACGAAGGGCAGGGTCTTGCCGGCATCAATCTTGAGCACGGCGAGGTCCGACTGCGCATCGCGGCCGATCAGGCGGGCAGTGTGTTCGGCTCCGTCGCTCAGCGTCACGGTGATCGACTGGACTTCTCCCTGCCCATCGGCGGTGATCACGTGGTTGTTGGTCACCACATAGCCATCGGCCGAAATGATGAAGCCCGAACCCAGTGACTGGGCCTCGCGCGTGGTTGCGCCGCCGTTGCCGCCGCCGAACAGGTCTTCGAACGGGGTTCCGGCAAAGGGATTGCCATTGGGCACGCGCACCCGCTGGCGCGTGGCGATGTTGACCACGGCCGGCTGCAATTGCTGGGTCAGCTCGGCAAAACTGGCCGGAGCGCCAGCCCGCGGCACCACGGCTTCCATCCGGGCGGCGTCATTCTGCGCCACCTGCGCCCCGGCGGGAATGCCGGTCAGCACTGAAACGGCCGCACCGCCAACCAGCAGTGCACTCGTTACTCCATAGGCGTATCGCACGTGTTCAGCTTCCTCTTCAAAATCGTCTCACCCCTTGCAGGGCGCATTTGCGATTCAATCTTTCCAGCCTGAACCGGAATTGAATGAATCGACCAAGGTCATTCAGCGGCCTTTGAACTGCCGCAGGTATTCGTTGTTGGGCGACAGGATGATCGTGCTGGTGCCCCTGTTCGCCTGGTTGGCAAAGGTGGCATCATAGCTCTTCATCGCGCGGTAGAAGTCATAGAAGGCAGGGTCCTTGCCAAAGGCGGCGGCATAGATTTGGGTCGCCTGGGCCTCAGCCTCGGAAGTGATCAGCTGGGCCTGCTTCTGGCCCTGGGCCTGGATCGTGGTCGCTTCCTGCTCGCGCGCGGCCTGCATCCGGGCAAAGGCGGATTCAAGCGCCCCGGCGGGCAGATCCGCCCGCTGGATCCGCACGTCGATCACCTGGGCGCCGTATTCGCGCGCCTGCTTGTCCAGGTTTTCCTTGATCTGCGTCATCGCTGCGCCGCGCTCGGCATTGAGCAGCGACTGGAAGGTGCGCTTGCCCAGTTCCTGCCGCAGGACCGAAGTCATGATCGGCTGGAGCTGGCTTACCACGCGGTCGGTCGTGCCGGCGGTTTTGACCATCTTGACCGGGTCGATGATCCGGAAGCGGGCATAGGCCGTGACTTCCAGCCGCAGCTGGTCGGTTGAAAGCACCGTCTGGCGCTCCATCGGGAACGACAGCAGCCGCTTGTCGATCCAGACCAGCTGTTCGACAAACGGAATGCGCCAGCTGATCCCGGCGCCGGTCTGGCCGAAGTCCTGCTGCGGCTTGAAGGCGTTGATCTTGCGGACCGGTTCGCCCAGCCGAACAACCACAACCTGCTGGGTTTCAGGCACGATCACAATCGAAGATAGCGCCACAAAGCCGGCCGCGATTAGCGCCAGCGCCAGACCCTTGTTAGTTTGCCACAGGTTGGTCAGCATCACTGGCCTCCCGCATTGGCAGCACCGTCCTGCGCGCGTTTGCGCAGTTCAGGCAGCGGCAGGTATGGAGTCACGCCATTCGCCTCGACCACGACCTTGTCATTGGATGAGAGGACGCGTTCCATGGTTTCGTAATACATCCGCCGCTTGGTCACTTCGGGGGCCAGCTTGTATTCGGCATAGACCTTGTCAAAGGCCGCCGCCTCACCTTCGGCGCGGGCCAGGGTCTGCTGGGCCCAGGCCTGGGCATTGTTCTTGTCCCGCTCCGCCAGCTGCTGGGCCACGTTCACCTTCTGGAAGGCATCGGCAACCTTTTCAGGCGGATCAGCCTTCTTGATATCGACGCCGATCACGTTGACCCCGGCCCGATAGGCGTCGAGAATTTGCTGCATCCGGCGGCGGGTGTTGGCTTCAAGCTGGCCGCGGCCAGTGCCGTCCCACACGGCCTTCAGCGGCACTTCGGCCACTGACAGGCGCATCGCTGCTTCGGCCACGTCGCGCACGGTGCTTTGTGGATCGGTCGAGGCAAAGGTGAACTGTTCCAGGTTCTTGATGTTCCAGCGCACCTGATAAGACAGGTCGATCAGGTTCTGGTCGCTGGTCAGCACCAGGTTTTCGCCCTCGCCCTCGGGGATCACGTCGTTGGTGACGGAGGTAACGTCGCGCGTTTCAACCTTCTGGAACGGCCAGGGCGCGGTGAAGTTCACGCCCGAGCCGATCGTGTGACTGTACTTGCCAAAGGTGGTGACGATGCCCTGTTCTTTGGGGCTGAGC
>JBEGJL010000204.1:0-4808 GCA_041184605.1 Pseudomonadota bacterium | reverse complement strand
CCGTCGGGCCTGCGCCCCTACACGCTCGAAAAGGCGCGCCAGTTCGGCTTTGATCAGGCTTACCTTGAAGCCTGCCTTTAAAGCGCATCGCGCAGGATAAAGATCGCCGCGATCAGGACGACGAACAGCGCCAGTACGAAGACGGTGCCCCAGGGCATGAAGCCGACGGCATCGGGATCGCTGCGGCGCATCCTGCGGCGTTCGCCCCACCAGGCGATAGTGGCGACGACAATCGCCGCTCCGGCCAGTTCGGCCCAAGGCATCCAGTCAGCGTCCAGCCAATCCCAATCCATCGCGTCCCGCTGCTCGGTTCATCGCTTCGCGTCAAGCGGGCCGCTGCATTCGGCTTGCGTTAACACCACCTGGGTGAAACACGATAATCGCAGTTCCTGCAAAGGAGATTGGCCATGAAGAAGCATTTCCTCACCGCTGTCATGCTAGCAGCAATCGCGGTCACCACGGCAGCCTGCAACACGGTCAAGGGCCTGGGGCGGGATATCGAATCGGTTGGCAATGCCGGCGACAAGGCGATCAATCACTAAGCTAATCCTGCCTTTGGCCTGACAGGGATTGCCCTTGGTCGATCTGCAGTGCCGGGGAGCAACCCCTATGCTAGAGCTTCCTGGCTAATTCAGGAGCTTGTCATGCCTCGCCTCGTCCTTCCGATCTTCAGCGCCGTGACGCTGGCCTTCACTGTGCCCGCGCTGGCAGGTGACATTGTTGTGACCGGAAAGTCGCTCAAGCAGACCGAGGCTGATCTTAAGGCGTGCCTGGAACGCAAGTGCCCGCCGGATGAGGATATCAAGGCCACCCTGGCCCACGCCGAGAACCTGTTTGTTTCGGGTGACTACAAGAACAGCCGCGCGACTTTGAAGGATTCGCTGGGTCGCAACCGCAAGCATGGCGATGCCTATCCGGTGCCAGTCTCCGACCTGCTGCGCGCCAACGGCCGGATTGCCGAGCAGATGGGAGAGGCCAAGGACTTCCAGCTCTCAGTGCTCGACATGCGGGATACGCTCAGGAAAGGGTTTGGCGAGAACGATTTCCGCACGCTCGTCGCCCAGATCGAAGTTGGTGACAGCCGCGCCAAGCTTGGTTTTTCCCGGGAAGCTGAGCGGATCTACAAGGACGTTGAAACCCGCGCGATTGCAGCAGGTCAGCCGCGGGTGGCCAGCTTCTCGCGCTTGCGCCAAGCCTTGTATTGGCGTGGCCAGTATGACCAGAACCCCAACGCGTTGAACCTCAAGCAGGTGACGGAACGGCTGGATCAACTGATCCAGGAACCCCTGCCGCAGAGCAGCGACTTCGCGCTGGCGGCCGAAGTCATCAAGGCCAAGGTTGATCGCAAGGCCGGGAGCAGCGGTAGCACCGAAGCGCTTATCAAACGTTTCGCGGAACGCGGCGGGGCCACGCGTCCGATCCTGCTCTTTGCGGAGCCGATCGAACGGATCGATTTGCAGAAAGACCTTCCCGACAACCAGCCTGCCCTGAACACACTGGTGCGCCTGACCGCCTTGCAGGCCCGCAACCAGTGGGCTGACGTCGGCTTCTGGATCGACGCAAACGGACGGGTGACCGATATCGAGGCCTTGCGCACATCGGGTGACAAGTCCTGGCTAAAGCCGGTTCTCGCCAATATCGCCAAGCGGGTCTACGCCCCGCTGAAGCAGGATGGAGGCACTGCACCCGGGTTCTACATGATCGAACGCTATACCCTCACCGCCCGCTATGAGGACGGCAACACCGGCACACGCCTGCGCCGCCGCGAAGCGACGCCGCGGATCGAGCGGATCGACCTGACACCCGAAAACTATGAAGCGCCTTCCAGCAAGGAAGCCACCTGAACGGTTAGAGCCGGATACGGTTCTCAGCCGGGTGCATCGCGCGGGCGCGGCGTTCGCGCACGATCAGCCAGGTGAACAGGCCAATCGGGCCAGCCATAAAGGTTGCGAACAGGAACGGCAGCTGCGTGACGCGGCTGAATTCCTTGTTATCGGCATCGCGTGCGATCCACAGGCCGGTGAACAGGTCAAAGGCCAGGTAGTGGGTCCAGCCGATCACCAGTCCGGCATCTGACATGAACAGCTTGCGCAGGCCCGCGATTGAATAGTCCGAGGCGACATAGGGCTGGCTCCCCGGCACCTGTCCCGGATCGACCCCGCCAAAGACCAGAGCCGCGAACATCGCGGTGTAGCACAGGCACAGCAACCCGACGCCAAGGTAGAGCACCGCCGTCATCGCCAGCGGCTTGCGCGGCAGGAAAGCCAGGATGAGCCAGGCGATGACCACCACCGCATTGGTGAACGAGAACATCGCCTGCCACATCGCGCCTACTCCCCCTGATCGCCCTTCCAGGCCAGCACCGGCTTGCGCGCGGCCAGCGTCTCGTCAAGTCGGCGGCGCGGCGCGAAGTGCGGTGCGGTCTTGAGCGCGGGATCGCCCTGCTTGGCGCGCATTGCAACCGAGCGCAGCGCGCCGATGAACTGATCGAGCGCGGCCTTGCTTTCGGTCTCGGTCGGTTCAACCAGCATCGCGCCGTGGACCACTAGCGGGAAATAGACCGTCATCGGGTGGAAGCCCTCGTCGATCAGCCCCTTGGCGACATCGAGCGTCGAGAAGCCTTCAGCGAAGCCGTCATCGGTGAACAGCGCTTCGTGCATGCACGGACCCGAATGGGCGAAGGGCGCATCAAGCGTACCTGCCAGGCTGCGCAGCACATAGTTGGCGTTCAGCACGGCATCTTCGGCCACCTGCTTCAGGCCATCGGCCCCATGGCTAAGGATATAGGCCAGAGCGCGGGTGAACATGCCCATCTGGCCGTGGAAGGCGACCATCCGGCCAAAGCTGTCCGGCTGGTCTTCCCCGGCGGTTTCTTCCTCCACCAGTCGCAGTGAGCCATCAGCCTCCCGCTTGACGTAGGGCAACGGCGCATAGGGCGAGAGCGCGGCCGACAGCACCACCGGACCCGAACCCGGCCCGCCACCGCCGTGCGGCGTGGAGAAGGTCTTGTGGAGGTTGATGTGCATGGCATCGACGCCAAGATCACCCGGACGGACCCGGCCGACGATCGCGTTGAAGTTCGCGCCATCGCAATAGACATAGCCGCCAGCGGCATGAACCGCGTCCGAGATCTTCCGAAGGTCAGGCTCGAACAGGCCGCAAGTATTGGGATTGGTGATCATCACCCCGGCAACGTCCGGCCCGAGCCGGGCCTTGAGCGCGGCCAGGTCGACCCGGCCCGCTTCGGTCGCGGGGATATTCTCGACGTTGAAGCCGGCGAATGCAGCCGTGGCCGGATTGGTGCCATGGGCACTTTCCGGCACGAGGATGACTTTGCGGTCCTCGCCCCGCGCTTCCAGCGCCGCCTTGATCGCAAGGATACCGCACAGTTCGCCGTGCGCGCCCGCCTTGGGCGACATGGCAACGCTGTCCATACCGGTCAGCATAACCAACCAATCAGCCAGTTCGTGGATCACAGCCAGCGCACCCTGCACGGTTTCGCGCGGCTGGAGCGGATGGACATCCTTGAAGCCCTTCATCCGCGCCACCGCCTCGTTGAGGCGCGGGTTGTGCTTCATCGTGCACGAGCCGAGCGGGAAGAAGCCCAGGTCGATGCCATAATTCTGGCGGCTGAGGCGCGTGTAGTGGCGCACTGTTTCCGGTTCTGACAGGCCCGGCAGGCCAATCGCATCGGACCGGACCAGCCTGCCAAGCCGTGAAGCCGCAGCAGGCGCCGGATCAATATCAACGCCGGTGGTGCTGGTATCGCCAATCTCGAAGATCAGGCGCTCTTCCAGCATCAACGCGCGGTTGCCGGTGAAGGTTTCATCACCAGCGATATGGGCCTCACCCATTTCAGGACGCCAGCCGGCGGAGTTGGGGGCGTTCATGCCAGCACCTCCTTCAGGGCTACCTCAAAGGCAGCAATATCTTCGTCGGAAACGACTTCGGTGACGGCAACGACCAGACCATTTTCCAGCGCGCCCTCGCCGGGATAGAGCCGACCGAGCGAAACCCCGCCCAGCACGCCCTTGGCAGCAAGATCGTGCACCACGCCGCGCGCCGCCTTGGGCAGGGTCAGCGTGAATTCGTTGAAGAAGCTGTCGTTGACCAGGCTGACCCCCGGGATTGCCGACAGCCGATCGGCCACCTGCACCGCGCGGGCGTGGTTCAGCGTTGCCAGATCGCGCAGGCCACGCTCACCAAGCAAGGTCATGTGAATGCTGAAGGCCAGCGCGCAAAGACCTGAATTGGTGCAGATATTGCTGGTTGCCTTCTCACGCCGGATATGCTGTTCGCGGGTCGAGAGCGTCAGCACGTAGCCGCGCTTGCCAGTGGCATCGACCGTCTCACCGCAAAGACGGCCGGGCATCTGGCGGACATATTTGCCTCGGGTTGCAAACAGGCCAACATAGGGCCCGCCGAACTGGAGGCCGACGCCGAGCGACTGCCCCTCACCCACGACGATATCCGCGCCCATTTCGCCGGGCGACTTGATCGCGCCAAGCGCAACCGGCTCGGTCACCACGGCGATCAGCAGCGCGCCAGCCGCCTGACAGGCCGCAGCCAGCGGTGACAGGTCCTCGATCCGGCCAAGCACATCGGGGTACTGGACCACGACGCAGCTGGTTTCGCCATCAATCGCGCCGATCAAGCGGTCCATGTCGGTCCCGCCAAGGCTGGGCACTGCCGTATCGAGCGCATCCCCGGTGAAGCGCGCCATGGTTTTGGCAACGCTAACGTAATGCGGATGCAGGCCGCTGCTCAGCACCGCCTTCTTGCGACGGGTAACGCGCCCGGCCATGCCG
>JBEGJL010000203.1:0-4109 GCA_041184605.1 Pseudomonadota bacterium | reverse complement strand
AGAGGACCAGCCGATCGCCTGCACGCCGATGCACCTCGCCGACGATCAGCAGGCCGATGCCACCGCGATCGCCCACGAAGAAAACCCGGCCAACCGACCAAACCACGAGCGACTGGCCCAGATCCTGCCAGCAGGCGCACCGATTGCCGACTTCATTGCGGTGATGACCACCAAATACTGGCGCACCAATGGCGTTCACCTGGGGGTAGGATTCCTCGACAATCCGCCCAACGAACTGCGTAGCCGCATTCTGCAACACATGAACGCCTGGGGGCAGACCGCCAATGTCCAGTTCAGCGAAAGCAGCAGCGATCCGGCGGTGCGGATCTCACGCGATCGACCGGGGTACTGGTCATACATCGGCACCGACATCCTGCTGATCGACAAACACCAGCCAACCATGAACCTGCAAGGGTTCACGATGAACACGCCCGACAGCGAATTCTACCGTGTGGTCCGCCACGAAACCGGGCATACGCTGGGCTGCCCGCACGAGCATATGCGCGCCGAAATCATTGCCCAGATCGATGAGCAGAAGGCGATCCAGTTCTATGGCGCTACCCAGGGCTGGAACGAGGCACAGGTCCGCGCCCAGGTGCTGACCCCGCTCCCGGCCAGTTCGATCTGGGCCACGACCAGCCCCGATCGGCAATCGATCATGTGCTATCAGATCCCGGCTTCGATCACCAAAAACGGGCAGGCGATCCCGGGCGGGCTCGATATCGATCCACTCGATTTCGAATTCATGGGCAAAGTCTATCCCAAGGCCGCCGTGGTCGCCGGCAGCGCCCCATCGGGCAGTTCAGATACCGGCCAGGCAATCCATCCTGCTGCCAGCGCGGGCCATCACGGCAGCACCTGCAAAGGCTGCATCGATGTTGCCCTGAAAGGCGGGGCCCGGCTCTCCGTCCCGCCCGAGGCGACCGAGGCGCAGGTACGGATGCTGCTGGGGGCGCTGCGTTGACCAACTAGCTAACGCCCGACAGAGACGGGCTGCCAGATCGACTGAATACGCCGGGGCCGCAAGGTTCCGGCGTTTTACACGCGATACTACGTGTATCTCCTGCATTTCCTCGCAACAGCCCTTCAACTCATCGCGCGGCGGGTGGACGGGCGAGTCGCGTTAGACAATCTGAAAGCATGTTTGGGCTATCGCTGCGCCGGTGACGAACCGCCGTTTCCCCCGCCTGTTGGCCGGGCTGGCCTTGGCCAGCGCCCTGGCTATGCCTGCCGGGGCCGCGCGCGCGGAAAACTTCCAATCGGAATTCGACAAGGTTTTCGGCAAGGCACCGCGTGCCCCGCGCGAAGTGCAGCCCACGGTTCGCCCCTTTGTCTCACCGGTGCAGCCGGTCACCACCTATGGCGGGGGCCTTGAAGCCACCGTCGCAAATCTGGCCAATGCAGCGCAGGGACGGATCGGCGTGGCGGCCATGGACCTCGGCACCGGGCGGACGATCACCGTGCTGGGTGACCAGCCGTTTCCGATGGCCAGCACCAGCAAGATTGCGATCACCGCAACCTATCTGGATCTGGTCGATCAGGGCAAACTGAAGCTTAGCGACAAGTTTCCCCTGATGATCCCGCAGCGCTCGGCTCGGTTCTCAACCCGGGTGGCCCCGGTTCGGCCCGGCGCCATGCTGACGGCGCAGGGCCTGATCGAACTTTCAATCACCCGCAGCGACAATCCGGCGACCGATGCCTTGCTGGCGGCTGTGGGCGGTCCGGCAGCAGTCAATCGCTGGCTGCGCAAGGCTGGCCTTTCGGGCATGCGGCTGGACCGCGACATCGCCACCCTGGTGCGCGACGATGGTGAGTTCAACCCGGCTACCACGGTAGACCCGCGTGACAGCGCTACCCCGCTCGCGATGGTGCAACTGCTGGCCGGCCTGCACGAAGGGCGCTGGCTGAGCAGTTCAAGCCGCGATGTCCTGCTTGGTGCCATGGCCCGCTGCCTGACTGGCAAGCGCCGGCTGCGGGCGATGCTGCCCACCGAAGCCCGCATCGCACACAAGACCGGGACGCTGAACAACACGTCGAGCGATGTCGGCATCATCCACACGCCCGATGGCCGCGCGATCGCGATCGCGGTCTATGTGACCGGCCAGGGTGGCAAGGCGAACCGCGATTACCGCATCGCCTCGATCAGCCGCGCCGTTTATGACGGTTACCTGACCGAAAGCTCCAGCCTGCGCCGCACGGCTTCACGCTGATTGCCGGCCGGGTTCCAACCCGCGCCGCGCAATTTTCAAATAGCACAAATGGAAAAGGGCGCCGGGGTTGACCCCGCGCGCCCTCCCCCTCTCCAGCTCGTCTGAACTCTAGAATTCGACGCTCGCCCGGGCGTAAAGGTAACGGCCGTTGAAGCCGAAGGGCGAAAAGATCGAGAATGGAATGTACTGCTGGTTCGCCGGATAGACCCCGCCGATCGCCGTCGGGCGCAGGCCATAAGGCGAACGGTCCGGATAGACGTCAAACAGGTTGTCCGCGCCAATGGCAAGGTTGACGCGCTCGATCGGCTTGAAGCGCAGTTCCAGGTCCGAGATCCACTTGGCGCTCAGGACAATGTCGTCCGGACCATAAGCGGCCAGCGGATCACCCGAGAGCGGGCTGGCCGAACCCGGCGAGGTCACCTTGCCATAGCGGGTGGTGCGGGCCGTCAGTCCGAACTTGCCGACATCGCCATCAAGGCTCAGCACAACCTTGTCGCGCGGCTGGCCTTCGGTGAAGCGGATGCCTTCGACACGACCAAACAGGATCAGGCCGGGGATCGTGGCCAGCGGGCCCAGCTCGTTCTTGCGGGCCAGGATCTTCTGCTTGTTGTAGTTGTAGGCGGCAGTCAGGTTCCACTTGCCCAGGCCTTCGATCGGCAGGCGCCAATTCAGCACGGCATCGACGCCCTGGGTGCGCGTGTTGAGGCCGTTGATGAAGAAGCGCGCGGCGCCCACCGAGTTGAACCCGTTGGCATCAAGCACGGCCTTGACCGCGGTATTGACCGCCGAGGTACCGCTACCGGCAGCCCCGAGGTTTTCGGTCAACACGATGCGGTCGTTGATGCGAATGTTGTAGTAATCAACCGTCAAGGTCAGGCCCGAAAGCGGGTTGGCGGTGAAGCCGCCCGAGAGGTTGAACGACTTTTCCGGCTTCAGCGGCTTCGAACCCAGCGCCTTGGCAACCGGGCTGCTGACCGCCACCGTCGAGATATCGACCGGCAGGCCGGCGATGAAGTTGGTCGAGGTGGTGGTGAAGTACTGCTGGTGCAGCGATGGAGCGCGGAAACCGTTCGAAACCGAACCGCGCAGCGCGAAGCCGTCGGTGAACTCGTAACGGGCAGCGAACTTGCCGGTCAGGGTCGAGCCGAAGTCCGAATAGTGTTCATAACGGGCGGCAGCCGTCGTGGTCAGGCCCTTGGCCAGTTCGGTATCGAGTTCGATATAGCCCGCAACGTTGTGGCGCTTGGCATTGGTGGTGCTGCTGACGGGGATGCCAGGGAAGCCCTGAGCACCGGCCGCAGCCGCACGGCCGGGGAAGCTGCAGACGCTGGTTGAAGCGGCGAACACGCCCCCAGCAGCCGCGCAAGACAGGGCCGTGCCGGTGAACGAGGCCTGGAACAGTGGGCCGGTCGCAAACGACTGGGTATCGCCCGGACGGATAGAGAAGCGCTCTGAACGGTATTCGCCGCCAAAGGCCAGGGTCAGCGGTCCGGCAAAACCAACGTCGAATTCACGGCTGAGGTCAAGGTTGGCCAGGACATGACGGTAACCAAGGCCGCCGGCATCGAAGCTGCGCTGGCTTGCAGGACCGAAGCTGGTGTTGAGCGAGTTTTCGACGCGATAGTCAAAGTTGTTCTGGCCCCAGGTCAGCGACGCGTCGGCATTCCATTCACCCGCGGTGGTGCGGATGCCCACGGTGGCGGCGCGGTCGGTCAGGTCCGACTGGATGAACGGCAGGAAGCCATCCGGGGTCAGCGCAACGAAGTTGGCGTTGCTGGGCGTCACGTTCGCGGCAATGGCCGAGAAATCACGGTTCGCGGCCGCATTGGCCTGGCGGTAGTTGGCCGCACTCAGTGAATCGCGCTGGTTATAGCTGGCAAAGCCATAAAGCTCGAGCGC
>JBEGJL010000202.1:0-5128 GCA_041184605.1 Pseudomonadota bacterium | reverse complement strand
TCCTTGAGCAGGGCCCGATCGAGGTTCAGCTGTTCGGTGATTTCACTCGTGATCAGGCTGTCGCGGCTCTTTCGCGAAGCTTTGGGGCCTTGGCTCCGCGCCAGGCCTATTCGGCGGCGCTTGCCCCGGCGCGCGTCGCCACGCTCGAACCTGGCGCCCAGCCGATTGTGCTGGAACACCGGGGCGATCCGACCCAGGCCGGTGCGGTGATCAGCTGGCCCACCGGCGGCGGCATGGCGGGCATCACGGAAAGCCGCCAGCTCGAAATCCTCTCCAACCTGTTCCAGAACCGACTGCTCGATGCGATGCGTGAGAAGCTGGGCGCAGCCTATGCTCCACAAGTATTCAATTCCTGGCCGCAGGATCTGGAAAATGGCGGTTCAATCACCGCAATGGCCCAGCTTTCACCCAAGGACGTGCCGGCATTTTTTGCCACGGCCGAGGAAATTGCCGCTGACCTCGTCGCCCGCCCGCCCAGCGCGGATGAGCTTGAGCGGGTGGTGGAACCGCTGCGCCAGCAGATCTCTCGTGCCAGCACCAGCAGCGCCTTCTTCATGTACCAGCTGGAAGGGGCGACCTTCGAACCGGCGAAGTTCGCGAGCCTGCGCACGCTGTTGCCCGATTACACCCGGACCACGCCTGAGCAGATGCAGATGCTGGCGCGCAAATACCTGCAACCGGGGCGCTCGTGGCGGCTGCAGATCATGCCGCAGGGGGGCAGCGTGAACGCCTCTGCCAAGGCGGCAAAGCCGACGGTCTCGTCGTTTACGGAAGGTCGCTAGGCGACATTTTATTTCCCGATTTGACCGATCGGCTTTTCGTCTTTTGCAATTGCGAAGAGACGGCGCTATGGCCCGCGCTCGAAAAGGAGCAGTAAAGTGGCAAGTAACTGGACCCCCGAAAGCTGGCAATCGCGTGAAGCCCGGCATTTGCCGGTCTATCCCGACGCCGCGGCGCTCGGCAAGGTAACCGATACGCTGACCACTTTTCCGCCGTTGGTTTTTGCCGGCGAAGCGCGCGCGCTGAAGGCCGATCTGGCTCAAGTTGCTGCGGGCAAGGGCTTCCTGCTGCAAGGCGGGGATTGCGCGGAAAGCTTTGCCGAATTCCATCCGAACAACATCCGCGATACCTTCCGTGTGCTGTTGCAGATGGCGGTCGTGCTGACCTTTGCCAGCAAGCAGCCGGTGGTAAAGGTGGGGCGCTTGGCCGGCCAGTTCGCCAAGCCGCGTTCGTCGCCGGTTGAAGTGATCGACGGTGTTGAGCTGCCCAGCTACCTGGGTGACAACATCAACGGCATCGAGTTCACGCCCGAAGCCCGTATCCCCGATCCGCAACGCCTGCTGCAGGCCTATTCGCAGTCGGCTGCGACGCTAAACCTGGTCCGCGCTTTTTCGACCGGTGGCTATGCCAACCTGCGGCAGGTCCATCAGTGGACGCTCGATTTCATGGGCCGCTCGCCCTGGGCAGACAAGTTTGCCGAAATCAGCACTCGCATCGGTGAAGCGCTGGACTTCATGGAAGCCTGCGGGATCGATCCGTCGACTGTGCCGCAGCTCAAGGGCACCAGTTTCTACACCAGTCACGAGGCGCTGCACCTGCCTTATGAGCAGGCGATGACCCGGCAGGATTCGCTGACGGGTGACTGGTACGACACCTCCGCCCATATGCTCTGGATCGGTGACCGGACCCGGTTCGAAGGTTCGGCCCATGTCGAATACCTGCGCGGTGTCGGCAACCCGATCGGGTTCAAGTGCGGGCCCAGCCTCCAGCCGGATGAGCTGCTGCGCCAGCTTGACCTGCTCAATCCTGCCCGCGAAGCTGGCCGCATCACCCTGATCAGCCGGTTTGGCGATGACAAGGTTGAAGCGGGCCTGGCCCCGCTGGTGCGCGCCGTGAAGCGCGAAGGGCACCCGGTGGTCTGGTCATGTGACCCGATGCACGGCAACGTGATCAAGGCGGACAGCGGCTACAAGACGCGTCCCTTTGATCGGATCCTGCGCGAAGTGCGCGGCTTCTTTGCGGTCCATCGCGCTGAAGGGACCCATGCTGGCGGTATCCATATCGAGATGACCGGGCAGGACGTGACGGAATGCGTCGGTGGCGCTGTGGCGATCAGCGATGAGCGTCTGGCCGATCGTTATCACACCCACTGCGATCCGCGCCTTAACGCGGCCCAGTCGCTTGAGCTGGCTTTCCTGCTTGCCGACATGCTCAACGCCGAAGCGGTCGACCGGGGACAGCGCGCAGCGTGATCACGCGTGAGTTGCTGGGCGTTGCCCAGGTCCCCGGTGGTGAAGAGCTGAAGCTCTTTGCCCACGGCCGCGATTTCATGATCGTGATGGGCCATAACGAGTTGATGAGCACCCGCATGCGCGGCTCTGAAGAGGCGCTCGCGACCATGACGCTCGACCGGCTCTCGGGCAGGGCAGCGCCGCGGCTGCTGATCGGCGGTTATGGCATGGGCTTTACCCTGCGCGCCGCGCTGGCGCGGTTGGGTCCGCAGGCCCATGTCACCGTGGCCGAGCTGGTGCCGGGGATCATCCAATGGGCGCGCGGTCCGATGGCCGAAGTCGCTGCGGGCTGCCTTGACGATCCACGCGTGCGGCTGGTGATGGACGATGTCGGCGATGCGATCCTGCTTGCGCCAGAGCCGTTCGACGCGATCCTGCTGGATGTCGATAACGGTCCGGACGGGCTGGTCCGCCCGGAAAACAATCGGCTCTACGGCAAGGCGGGGCTCCACAATGCACGCAAGGCGCTGGCCCCCGGTGGTGTCCTGGCTATCTGGTCAGCCGAACGCGACGACAAGTTTGTCCGCCGCCTTGAAAGCGTCGGCTTTGCTGTTGACGAGGTAGAGGTACGCGCCCGCTACGATGCCCATGGCAAGGGCAAGGGGCCGCGCCACGTGATCTGGTTTGCAACCGAAAATACTTAGGGAATTCATCGGATTGCGCGCTATCGTGCGGTCTGAGACACTTGCTCCACCAAGCTGCTTCGGCAGATAGCGATGGAGGGTGAAATGCAATTGGCCTGGGGAAATAAGGTTAGCCTGACCTTTTGCCAGCGGGTGCTCTGGATCCAGCAGGACCTTGGGCTTGATGCCAGCGGATTGATGGCCTGCATGGCTTGGGAATCCGCGCGGACTTTCAGCGCCAATGTGATGAACACCACCTCGCATGCAATTGGCCTGATCCAATTCATGCCGTCGACTGCTGCGGCGATGGGCACAAGCACCGAAGCGCTGGGTGCGATGACGCCAGAGGACCAATTGCACTATGTCTGGCAGTACTTTGCCCCCAACAAGGGGCGGCTGAACAACCTTGGCGATATCTACATGGCGATCCTCTGGCCCGGCGGGATTGGCAAGCCGGACTCAACCGTCCTGTTCGGACGGAATGGCCCCTATCCGGTGCAATATGCCCAAAATCAGGGGCTGGATGTGAATCATGATGGCAACATCACCCGCGCCGATGCGATCCAGCGGGTGCAGCAGCACTTCCAGATGGGTATGCAGCCGGGGTTCTGCCGCGATATGGGCCTGGCAAACGCGGCCTAGGGCAGCAGCAGGGTCGATCCCACGGTCTTGCGGGCTTCCAGGTCAATATGCGCCTGGGCGGCGTCGGTCAGGGCATAGGTCTGGCCGATCGAAACCTTGAGCACGCCCTTGGCCACCATGTCCCACAGCCGGGCCGCGCCCGCGCGGGCTTCTTCGGGATCGCGGTAATAGTCATAGACGCCTGGCCGGGTGACGAACAGCGAACCGCGCGTCGCCAGATCGCGCAGGGCCACGCCGGTTACCGGGCCGCTGGCATTGCCAAAGCTGGCGATCGTGCCGCGCTGTGCCATGCAATCAAGCGAGGTTTGCCAGTTGGCCATGCCGACCCCGTCATAGGATACCCGCACGCCCTTGCCACCGGTGGTCTCGCGCACCTTGGCAACCAGGTCCGGATCGCCGGACAGGAACACCGCTTCCGCGCCGCAAGCCTGGGCCAGCGCCACCTTGTCAGCCGAGCCAACCGTGCCGATCACCCGCACGCCGCGCGCGTTCAGCCATTGCAGCAGCAATTGCCCAACCCCGCCCGCGGCAGCCGGAACCAGCGCCCATTCGCCCGCCGCGACTGGCGCGCAGCGCTCAGCCAGCATCTCTGCGGTCGCGCCCTTCAGGAACACGGCGGCAGCGGTCTTCGCGTCGACCGTCTCGGGCAGGGCATAGACATCTCGCGCCGCCACGATCCGGGCCGTGGCATAGGCCCCGGGCGCGCCGCCAAATGTGGCCGCCCGCATGCCCGGCTTGAGGTGCTCTACCCCGTCGCCAACCGCTTCGACCACACCAGCCGCTTCAAAGCCAAGGCCGGTGGGAAGCTTGGCCGGATAAAGTCCTGTGCGCAGGTAGGTATCGATAAAGTTCAACCCGATCGCCTCGTGCCGCAACAGCACTTCGCCCGGCCCGGGAGCCGGCAGGTCAACCGTCTGCCACTGGATCGCATCGGGACCGCCGATGGCGGTGATGAAGGCTTGGACTGCTTGCATGAATGGACTCTCCTGTCCTGGACAGACTAGCCGCTCAGCGAAGCTTAACAAGCGCTGCGTGCTATTTGCCCTTCGCTACCGCCGCCAGCATGCGCGAACGCATTTCCATCGCTTCCTCTGCCTCGAAGCGCGAGAGATCGGCCAGCCCGACGATTTCATCGGCACCAAAACAATTGGCAAGGTCGATGTCTTCGCTCCGCACATTCTGGCCGGTGGCTAGCGAAAAGAAGGTGCGTACCTTCGGCTTGGTAAGATCGGAGGGGGCCTGGTCGATGACCATGGCCAAGCGCTGGCTTTTGAGTTGGACAAAGGTACCGATGGGGAAGGTGCCGATGGATTGGACAAAGGCCGCGAAAACCTCTGGATCGAACCTGCCGCGCTCGGTCGACATTGCTTGCAGCACCGCCCCGGGGTCTACCGGGGCCGATCCCGGCACGAAACTCGCCAGCTCGTCATAGGTGTCGCAGATGGCGGCCATCCGGCTCAGCAACGGGATGTCTCCGCCGCTGAACCGGGCCGGATAGCCATTGCCATCAAAGCGCTCGTGATGGTGGCGCGCGACCATGCTGATCGCCGGGGGCAGGCCGCTGGCCTCAAG
>JBEGJL010000201.1:0-5860 GCA_041184605.1 Pseudomonadota bacterium | reverse complement strand
GCAGCGCGCTGGACCGGCTGGTCGCGATTCAACCAGCCGGTTCGCAGGATGGCCCGTTTTCGGCCGAAGCATTGACGGAAGATTATGAGCTGGGCCTGATCCTGTCCAAGGGGGGCCGTGGCAGCGCCTTCCTCCGGCTGCGCGACAGTGATGGCAGTCTGGTCGCGACCGCCAGTTGCTTCCCCGGGGAGCTCGCCACCGCCGTGCGACAAAAGACGCGTTGGATCCACGGGATTGCTTTTCAGGGCTGGGATCGTCTGGGCTGGAGCGCCCGTCCGCTTGAATTCTGGATGGCACTGCGCGATCGACGGGGGCCACTAACCGCACTTGTGCTGGCTGCGGCCTATGCCTTGCTGGCGTTGGACGGTATCTTGGGCCTCGCCCAGGTCATCGGGCTGGTCCCCTATCTTCCGCTGACTGAAGCCCAGCATGCGTTCCTCAAGATCGGTCTGCTTGGCTTGGCCTGGCGGGCAGGGCTGAAGTTGCTGTTTGTCGGTCACGAATACGGCTTGGCCGAAGGCGTTAGAGCCGTGCTGCGGATCCCCGTTGCCAACGTGATCGCGATCATGGCCGGTCGCCGCGCGATTGCGAGTTATGTCCGCAGCCTGGCTGGCGAGCCAGTTCACTGGGACAAGACCGAGCACCTCGTCCATCCCGCAGCGCACCGTATGGTTGAGGTTTCGGCATGAAAGCTGCGCGCACCGCCATCCGCCGTCGCGGTCAGCCGCTTGCTGTGCTGGGCGGTCTGCTGCTCGGCTGGGTCGGCCTGCGGGCCGCGCTGTGGGAGCGGATCGAATTGCCGGGACTGCCACCGCCTGTCGTTGCGGCGGTGGCCAAGGTCTTGCCGAAGCCTCCGCGTCAGCTAACGACTCAACTGCCGTCGGCGCCTTTGGCGCAGCGTGCATCGTTTACGCCGCAAGCTGCCCCGTTTGCCAACTTGCCGCCGCCCCTTGCGCCTGCGCCGGGATGGGTTGACCTTGCGCCAGTCCCCGAATTCGGCACCGCTGGTGAAGGCTTTGGCGGCAGCAGGGCAGCCGCAGCACACCAGCTTGCCTGGATGGCCGGGGTGGCGCAGTTGCCGGTTCCGCGCTTTATCATCGACCGGTTCAGCCAGCAGGCTGATAGCACGTCCAGCCTCATTCCAGCCGAAGCTCGCCATTTGTTGGGCGCAGGTTCGGGTGGCGGCCGTTGGTCAGGCGACGGATGGGTCCTGCTGCGAACCGGTGGTGCAGGGGTTACTGCAAGTGGTTTGCCCTCGCCAAGTTATGGAGCAAGCCAGGCTGGTGCCGTAATTCGCTATCGGCTCAGCGCGGGCAGTTCGCGCAGCCCATCATTGTTTCTGCGCGCAAGTAGCGCCTTGCGTTCGCCGCGCGGTGAAGAAGTGGCCCTGGGCGTTTCGGCGCGACCCTTGGCCGCTTTGCCAATTGCCTTCCAGGGAGAACTCCGCGCAACCCGGCAGACCTTGGGCACAACACTTCGCCCGGCCTTCGGCATGGTAACCGAGCTGCCCCGCCTGCCGCTGGCGGGTGGGTTATCGACAGAGGTCTATGCTCAAGCGGGCTATGTCGGCGGGGCAGGCGCTACGGCCTTTGTGGATGGGCAGGTGCGGATCGAGCGGCACCTAGCCCGGATCGGCCGCGGCGAATTGCGGCTTGGCCTGGGTGGCTGGGGCGGGGCGCAGAAGGATGCCAATCGGCTTGATCTCGGACCTACAGCCACACTCGATTTCCCGATTGGCTCGGTGCAAGGTCGCCTCTCGGCTGACTGGCGGCTGCGGGCAGCAGGCAATGCAGCACCAAATACCGGCCCGGCGATTACGCTGTCCGCAGGTTTCTAGCGCCTTACGCCTTTTTTCTGCCGTGCCTCTGGTCTAGCCATCACAAGCAGATGGACGTCTACCTTCCCATTGCCAACCTGGCGGTCAACGGCCTGGTCATTGTCGCGCTTGGCGGGCTGACCGGAATCCTGTCGGGCATGTTTGGCGTGGGCGGCGGATTCCTGACCACGCCGCTGATGATCTTCTACGGCATTCCGCCCACGGTTGCGGCGGCTTCCGCCGCCAGCCAGGTGACTGGGGCTTCGGTCTCCGGAGTTTTCGCGCATGCCCGGCGTGGCGGGGTCGACTATCACATGGGCACGGTCATGGTCGCGGGCGGGGTGATCGGTACAGGCATCGGCGCCGTCCTGTTTCGCATTCTCCAGCAGTGGGGCCAGATCGATATCGTCATCAACCTGCTTTACGTCGGCTTGCTGGGCACGATCGGCACGCTGATGGCCCGCGAAAGCTGGGCCGCGGTTAAGGCGCAGCGGACTGGGGTGCCGCTGCCCGCGCGCAAGCGCCGCCATCACCCGATGGTTGCCAACCTGCCGCTGCGTTGGCGGTTCTATCGCTCGGGCCTCTACATATCACCGCTGGCACCGCTTCTGCTGGGCATGTTCACTGGCGTTCTGACCATGCTGATGGGGATTGGCGGGGGCTTCGTTCTGGTACCGGCGATGCTCTACATCCTCGGTATGAGCGCCAACGTCGTGGTCGGCACATCGCTGTTCCAGATCCTCTTCGTCACCATGATCACGACGATGATGCACGCCTTGACCACCAAGGCAGTCGATATCGTGCTCGCGGTATTGCTGCTGATCGGCTCGGTATCGGGGGCGCAGATCGGTTCGCAGCTGGCGCAGAAGCTGCCGGCGGAGCGGCTCCGCTTCGTTCTGGCCGCGATTGTCATTTTGATTGCGCTGCGGATGCTGGTCGGCCTCGCTTGGCAACCGGACGAGATCTACACGGACTCGCCGCTGTGAGAGCGCTGTTTGCCTTGCTCTGCCTGATCCTGCTGGGTGCGGCGCGCGACCCGATCCTGGTACCCGAAGTCTCGCAGCACGAGATTCAGGTTCGTCAGGGTTTCACTGGTACCGAACTGCTCCTCTATGGTGCGATCCTGACGCCCGAGGGCAGTCGGGCTGGGCAGGATTATGACATAGTTGTCGTGCTCAAGGGGCCGACTAATGCCATTGTCCTGCGTGAGAAGCAGCGGATCGCCGGGATCTGGGTCAATGCTGACAGCGCAGAGTTTCGCTCGGCCCCGGCGTTCTTTGCCGTGGCGTCGTCCAAGCCGATTGACCAGATCGTCGATCAAAAGACGGCAGCTATCTACGAGCTAGGCCTGCCCTGGCTGCAACTTTCGCCGATCGGAGCTTTTGAACCCACGGAGCAGCGCCGCTTTTCGGCGGGTCTGGTCGAACGCCGGGTGCGCGAAGGGCTTTACAAGGAAGATCCGCACGGGGTGAATGTCAGCGAACAGGTCCTCTACCAAGCCCGGATCAGTTTGCCTTCATCGGTACAGACCGGCACTTACACTGCCGAGACCTTCGCCATCAGCAAGGGTCGGGTCGTTGCCTCTGCGGTTGCCCGGGTCGAAGTACGCAAAGTGGGATTTGAACGACTGGTCGCGCAGTTTGCGGATGACAACGGCTTCCTCTACGGCCTTCTGGCCGTGATGGTTTCGGTCGGGATGGGCTTTATCGCCGGGCGACTCTTCGCGCTTGTTTAGGTCATTTTAACCACCCTTGCCTAACCTGCCCCGCGCCAGCAAGCAGGGGACGTAAACGGCATGGAAAGCATGAATAGCCGCGGGTTTGGTCAGCGCGATCGTCAGTCTGACCCCGCGGTTCCCGAGCTTGAACCCGACACCGTTGGGGGGGGGCGCAGCTGACAACGCAAGCGAGCCCATCGGCATCGTGCTCGAGATCGCCGGGTCGGGCTCGGCCATCGCACTCGACCTCCAGCGGCTGCAGGAATGCACCGATGACCTCGATCCCTCGGTTGCCCTGGCCGGGCAGGTTGGTAGCCAGGTCAAGATCCGTGTCGGCAAGGGCTGGCTGCTCGCCTCGGTCCGCACCCAGCGCCAGGATGCCAAGACGCCGGGAGGGATCATGGCCCAGATCGACTTCCTGGGCGAAGGCGATGAAGAGCGCCTGACCGGGCGCATCCATTCGTTTCGCCGCGGCGTCACCCGCTATCCAATCCCGGGTGCGCTGATCTATCCCGCGACCAGCAACGACCTGAAGCAGATCTATGCCAGCGATGGCCGCTCCTCCATCCAGGTCGGCACGGTTTTTCCCACCCGTGACATCCGCGCGGGGCTTTATGTGGACTCGCTGCTGGGCAAGCACTTCGCCCTTCTTGGCTCGACCGGCACCGGAAAATCGACCAGCGCCGCCCTGATCCTCCACCGCATCTGCGAGAGCGCACCCGAGGGGCACATCGTGATGATCGACCCGCACGGGGAGTATTCTGCTGCCTTCAAACAGACGGGCATGATCTTTGACGTTTCCAACCTGCAGATGCCCTACTGGCTGATGAACTTTGAAGAGCATTGCGAAGTATTCCTGACCTCCAGCGGCAACGACCGGCAGGAGGACATGGACATCCTAAGCAAGTGCCTGCTGGCGGCGCGTTCCAAGAACCGGCTGGCCGAAGGCATGGGCAAGATCACGGTTGACAGTCCGATCCCGTACTTGCTTTCAGACCTGACCAACCTGATCCAGACAGAGATGGGCAAGCTCGACAAGTCGACCTCCTCGGCTCCCTACATGCGGATCAAGAACAAGATCGACGAGTTGAAGGCCGATCCGCGCTTCCAGTTCATGTTCTCTGGCATGCTGGTGGGCGATACCATGGCTGAGTTCATCTCAAAGATCTTCCGCTTGCCCAGCCACGGCAAGCCGATCTCGATCATCGACGTCTCTGGCGTGCCGTCAGACATCACCGCAACCGTCGTGGCCGTGCTCAGCCGGATGGTCTTCGACTTCGCAATCTGGGCGCGGGACGAGAAGACCCGGCCGGTCCTGCTGGTCTGCGAGGAAGCCCATCGCTACGTACCGAGCGAGAAGAACGCCGATGGTTCCTCGGTCGGCAAGATTCTGGGCCGCATCGCCAAGGAAGGGCGCAAGTACGGCGTCAGCCTGGGCCTGATCACGCAGCGCCCGTCCGATCTTGCCGAAGGCGTGCTTTCGCAGTGCGGCACGATCATCTCGATGCGCCTCAACAACGATCGCGACCAGGCCTTCGTCAAGGCTGCCATGCCCGAAGGGGCGCGCGGCTTCCTCGATTCCATTCCCGCGCTGCGCAACCGCGAATGCATCATCTGCGGCGAAGGCGTTTCGATCCCGATCCGCGTTGCCTTCGACGAGCTGGAAGAGGTCAAGCGCCCCGCCTCGGCCGACCCCTCGATCAGCGAATTGTGGCGCAACACCGGCGGCGAAGAGGAAATGGTCCAGCGCACCGTCCAGCGCTGGCGCGCGCAGGGCAGGTAGACCGGATCACGTCGGCACCCCTTCCCGTGCCGAAGCGATCCGTGCCAGCATCCGCTTGCGCCAGGGCAGCTTGAAATAGGTCAGCAGGGTCAGCGCCAGCGAAGTGGCCGAGCTGAGCAGGAACGAATACCACAATGCGTCTGCCCCCAGCACCGGGTAGAGCAGGTGGTATGCACCCAGGCGCACCGCGTACATCGCGATGAACAGCACGGCGAGCTGGGCGTAGATCACCCCATAGGCGCGCAGGGTGCCGAACAGAACGATCGTCACGCCGAACGGCAGGTAAGTCCAGATCGCCAGGTCCTGGATATGCAGGGCGGCGGCCACAGAGGGGCTGCTTGCGCCGAGGAACAGTTCAAGCACGGGCCGGTCAAACGGCACCAGCGCCGCGATCAACAGCCCGGTCATGGCCAGGTTGGCCAGGGTGCCGGTGCGGCTGATCGCATCGACGCGATCCTCACGCCCCGCGCCGATGTGCTGGGCGACCATTGCGCTGACCGCGCCGCCAATCGCCATGGCCGGCATGCCGATGTAGTTCCAGATT
>JBEGJL010000200.1:0-5859 GCA_041184605.1 Pseudomonadota bacterium | reverse complement strand
TCGAGGCCTATGGCGTCAACCATGACCTTAAAATGGCGTTGCTGATTGGCGGCGTGCAGATGGGCGATCAGGTCAAGGCGCTGAACGAAGGCGTCGACGTGCTGATCGCCACGCCGGGCCGCCTGATGGACCTGTTCGAGCGCGGTAAGATCCTGCTCACTGGCTGCGACATGCTGGTGATCGACGAAGCGGACCGCATGCTCGACATGGGTTTCATCCCCGATATTGAGACAATCTGTTCGAAGCTGCCGACCACCCGCCAGACCCTGCTGTTCAGCGCGACCATGCCGCCGCCTATCAAGAAGCTGGCGGACAAGTTTCTGACCAATCCGAAATCGATCGAGGTGGCCCGTCCGGCTTCGACCAATTCGAACATCGCCCAGCACAAGGTGCCGGTCGCCTCGTCGCGCAACAAGCGCGAGGTGCTTCGCCACCTGCTGCGGACCGACAATGTCGCCACGGCGATGATCTTTGCCAACCGCAAGACCACGGTGCGTGAGCTTAACAAGAGCCTGCAGCGCCATGGCTTCTCTTCGGGTGAAATCCATGGCGACATGGATCAGTCGGCCCGCATTGCGGAGCTCGACCGTTTCAAGGACGGCTCGATCAACATCCTCTGCTGCTCCGACGTCGCCGCCCGCGGGCTGGACGTTAAGGGCGTGAGCCACGTCTTCAACTTCGATACGCCCTGGCATCCGGACGATTACGTCCACCGTATCGGCCGCACGGGCCGCGCTGGGGCAACCGGGCGCGCCTTCACGCTGGTCGCACCCGAAGATGCCGAAGCGATTGAGAATGTCGAAAAGCTGACCGGCATGAAGATCCCGGTCTTCACGGTCGAAACTGGCAAGGCCGCAGACAAGCCCGAACGCGCCCCGCGTGAGCGCAAGGCCCGCGAGGACAAGCCGGAGCGCGAGGTAAAGCCGCGGCGCGAAGAGCGTGCCCCGCGTGAGGAACAGCCCCGCGCCGAACGCGCCGCCCGCAGCGAAAAGCCTCGCCGTGAGGAACGACCCCGCCACGAAGAGCGCGAACCGCCGAGCGAACCGGGCGAGTGGAATGGCCCGATCCCGGGCTTCCTTGGGGTCTCGGCGCTTTAGTCTGCCAGCTTCACAAAGCTGTCGATCACGCGCTTCGGGCCGGCGGCCTCGAAGTCGATCTCCAGCTTGTTGCCTTCCTGCGCGGTGACCGTGCCGTAACCGAACTTGTCGTGGAACACCCGCGCGCCCAGCGCGATGTCGCTGCGGGGCTTGGCGGCGAAGCTCGCCGCGCTGCGGGTCGCCTCGGGCAGGCGGCGCGGGGTGGGATCATAGCTTTGCGCCGCCGCACGTTGCCAGCCGGGCCCGCGCGATTGGCCGCGCGCGGCATTATCCCGCGCGACATGGGCAAAGGGATCATCCCGTTCGCTCCACTGCGCCCGCCACAGCGAAGCCCCGCCTGACAGGCTGGATTCCTGTTCAATATGGGCCTCGGGCAGTTCGTTGATAAAGCGGCTCGGGATCGAACTGGTCCACTGGCCATAGATTCGCCGGTTGGCGGCATGCAGGATCGTGCAGCGCCGCCGCGCGCGGGTGATCGCAACATAGGCCAGGCGCCGCTCTTCCTCCAGGCTGGCGAGGCCACCTTCGTCGAGCGAACGCTGGCTCGGGAAGACGCCTTCCTCCCAGCCGGGCAGGAACACGTTATCGAACTCCAGCCCCTTGGCGCCGTGCATGGTCATGATCGTGACCTTTTCGGCATCGTCAGCCGCCTCGTTGTCCATCACCAGACTGACGTGTTCCAGGAAATCACCAAGCGTTTCGTATTCTTCCATGGCGCGCGCCAGCTCGACCAGGTTTTCCAGCCGTCCGGCACTTTCGGCGGTCTTTTCGGCCTGCAAGGCAGCCGTATAGCCGCTTTCGTCCAGCAGGATGCGGGCAATCTCGGCCGGGGACGTGGTCTTCGCCAGATCACGCCAGCGGGCAATATCGCGCATGAAGCTGATCAGCGTGTTGCGGGCCCGCGCGGGAAGCTCATCGGTATCGGCGATCTCGACCGCCGCCAGGCTCAGCGGCACGCCCCGCATCCGCGCGTGGCGGTGCAGCTTTTCCAGCGTCTTGTCGCCCAGGCCGCGCTTTGGCGTATTATAGATCCGCTCAAAGGCCAGATCATCGCTTGGCTGCGCGATCAGCCGCAGATAGGCGAGGGCGTCGCGGATTTCGGCGCGTTCGTAGAAGCGGAACCCGCCGATGATCTTGTAGCCCATGCCGATCGCAATGAACCTGTCCTCGAATTCGCGGGTCTGGAACTGGGCGCGGACCAGGATCGCCGCCTGGTTCAGGCTCGCGCCTTCGCGCTCAAGCCGCTCAATCTCATCGCCCACGCGGCGGGCTTCCTCGGGCGCGTCCCACACCCCGATCACGCGGACCTTGTCACCCCCGTTGCGCTCGGTCCACAGCGTCTTGCCCAGGCGTTGGCTATTGGCGTCGATCAGGCCCGAAGCCGCGGCAAGGATGTCCGGCGTGGAGCGATAATTCTGCTCCAGCTTGATAATCTTGGCGCCCGGAAAATCCTTTTCGAACTTGAGGATATTGGCAACTTCTGCGCCGCGCCATGAATAGATCGACTGGTCATCATCCCCCACCACGCAGATGTTGTGGCGCGGCTGGGCGAGCAGGCGCAGCCACAGGTACTGGACCTGGTTGGTGTCCTGGTATTCGTCGACCATGATATATTTGAAGCGCTCGCGGTACTGCTCCAGCACGTCCGGGTGGCCGCGCAGCACGGTCAGCATGTGCAGCAGCAGATCGCCGAAGTCGCAGGCGTTCAGCGCCTTCAGCCGATCCTGATAGAGCCGATAGAACTTCTGCCCCTGGCCATTGGCGAAGCTTTCGTTCTCCAGCGCGTCGAGGTCATCCGGGCGCAGGCCCTTGTTCTTCCAGCGGTCGATGCATTGTGCCAGCTGGCGCGGGGGCCAGCGCTTTTCGTCCAGCCCCTCGGCCTGGATCAATTGCTTCAGCACGCGCAGCTGATCGTCGGTATCGATGATCGTATAGTTCGATTGCAGCCCGGCCAGCTCGGCATGGCAGCGCAGCATCTTGGCGGCGATGGCGTGGAAGGTGCCCAGCCAGGGCATCCCCTCAACCGCCGGGCCGACCAGATGCCCGACCCGCTCCTTCATCTCGCGCGCGGCCTTGTTGGTGAAGGTGACGCAGAGGATCTCGCTCGGCCAGGCGAGCCGGCTGCGAATGATATGCGCCAGCCGCGCCGTCAGCGCCGCGGTCTTGCCCGTGCCGGCCCCGGCGAGCATCAGCACCGGTCCTTCGGTGGCGAGCACAGCCTCGCGCTGGGGGGCGTTCAGGCCATCAAGCAGGGGATCGGAAGGGGAGTCGGGCAACATGGTCACGCGGAACGGCTAGGGAACATCGCCGCCGGGTGCAAGCGCTTCGCGGCGGTTGACACCAGCCGTTATGCCCCGCAGCAATCGCGTTTATGCAGCCACTACGCCAGCACGCCCGCATCCTGATCGCCAGCCTCGTTGGCACGGCGGTCGAGTTCTACGACTTTTACATCTACGCCACCGCCGCGGCGCTGGTGTTCGGGCCGCTGTTCTTTCCTTCCAGCGACCCGGCCACGCAGGTGATGCTCAGCTTCATGAGCTTTGGCATCGCCTTCTTCGCGCGGCCGGTGGGGGCGATCGCCTTTGGCCATTTCGGGGACCGGATCGGCCGCAAGTCGACGCTGGTCGCCTCGCTGATGCTGATGGGCGGATCGACGCTGCTGATCGCCTTCCTGCCGACCTATGCGATGGTGGGTTGGATCGCGCCGGCGCTGTTGTGCCTGCTGCGCTTCGGGCAGGGGTTCGGCCTGGGCGGTGAATGGGGCGGGGCAGCCTTGCTGGCGGTGGAGAATGCGCCGCCGGGCTGGACCGCCCGCTTCGGCGCAGCGCCGCAACTGGGCGCGCCGGTGGGCTTCCTCGCCGCCAATGGCCTGTTCCTGCTGCTGGGACTGTGGCTGACCGACGCCCAGTTCAACGCCTGGGGCTGGCGCCTGCCGTTCCTGTTCAGCGCCGTGCTGGTGATGATCGGGCTGTGGGTGCGGCTGCGGATTGGGGAGACGCCCGCTTTCAATGCCGCGCTCGACAAGGCGCCGCCACACGCCGTGCCGTTGTGGGAGCTGCGCCGCCACCTTGGCCCGCTGCTGGCTGGCAGCGCGGGGGTGATCGCCTGCTTTGCGATCTTCTACCTCGCCACGGCTTATGCTCTGGCGCAGGGGACCACGACCCTTGGTTATGGGCGAGAGACCTTCCTGGCCGTGCAACTGGGCGCCAATAGCTTCCTCGCGCTGGGGATCATCCTTGCCGCTATTTATGCGGATCGCGCGTCACCGGGGCGAACCCTCTTGCTGGGGGCGCTGGCCACGCTCGCGCTGGGGTTTGTCTTTGGGCCAGGGCTGTTGTCAGGGTCATTGCCGATCATCTTCGCGACTTTGGCTGCGGCGCTGCTGGTGATGGGCTTTGTCTATGGCCCGCTCGGCAGCTGGTTGCCCACCCTGTTCCCCGTTGGTGTTCGCTACAGCGGGATATCGGTGGCCTTCAACGCGGGCGGCATTGTTGGCGGTGCACTGACCCCGCTCGCGGCGCAGTGGCTGGCGGGCCACGGCCTGGGCGCGCAGGCGGGCCTGCTGCTTAGCCTGGCGGGTCTCGTGACGCTGCTGGGTGTGCTGGCAGCTAGGCCGAAAGCCTGAACAGCGTCAGCCGCGCCTTGCCGACCTTGCGATCGGCAACGGCTTCCAGTCCCTTCACCTGCGGCACCTCATCGTGCGCGGTTTCCAGGCTGATCCAGGTGGCCGGACCAATCCAGCCAAGCCGGTTGAGCTTGTCGAGCGCCACCTGTCCGGCGCCGGTGCCATAGGGCGGATCAAGCAGGATCAGGTCAAGCGGGGCCTTGGCCGGGCCCAGCGCCAGAACGGAACTCGCCCTGACATCGGTCTGCGGCTGGGCGTGGAGGTTGGCAATATTGCTGCGCAGCGCCCGCAGGGCAGCGGCATCTTGCTCGACGAACAGGCATGAAGCGGCCCCGCGCGAGAGGGCTTCCAGCCCCAGCGCGCCGGAGCCGGCGAAGAGATCGGCCACCGTCAGCCCTTCAAAGGCTCCGATCCGGCTGACCAGCATCGAGAACAGCGTCTCGCGGGTCCGGTCAGCAGTGGGGCGGGTCGCATCACCCGTTGGAGCCACCAACTTGCGTCCGCGCCATTGCCCGGCAATGATCCGCAAGCTCATTTGCGGCCGGGCCCTGGCTTGCGCGGCGCAGGTTTACGCGGTGCTGGCTTCGCCGCGCCAGGCTTGCGCGGACCATCGCGGCGGATACGCAGCCGCGCCTGCTCGTGCGCCGGGCGCGCAGCTGGCGCGTCACCGGGTACCTTCAGGCCATTCATGAAGCGCTCGACTTCAACCTGCCGGATTTCGACGGCCTGCCCACGCGGCAGGTCAAGCAATTCGAACGGGCCGTACGAGGTACGGATCAGGCGGCTGACTTCCAGCCCAAGGTGTTCCAGCACGCGGCGCACTTCGCGGTTCTTGCCCTCGGTGATCGTCACCTCGATCCACTGGTTGCGCCCGGTGCTGCGCTCCATGTTGGCGTTGATCGAGCCATAGCGCACGCCGTCGATCTCGATCCCCTCGATCAATTCTTCCAGCTGCTCCTGGGTGATGTCGCCAAAGGTGCGGGCGCGATAGGTGCGCGGCAGGCCGGTGGCGGGCAGTTCCATCGTCCGCTTCAGGCCGCCATCGTTGGTCAGCAGCAGCAGACCCTCGGTGTTGAAGTCCAGTCGGCCGATCGGCATGACCCGGCCGGCATTGGCGGGCAGGGCATTGCGCAGCGC
>JBEGJL010000199.1:0-8145 GCA_041184605.1 Pseudomonadota bacterium | reverse complement strand
CCCGGGGATAGCGCAAGGGAGTAAAGAGGCGATTAAGCCTGCGAAATTGCACCGGATCCGGCGCTGTCCCTCTTGAGTGTCGGCCCGCGCGGCGATAGATGGGGCCGCGAAACAGCAACTGCCAAGCAGGGACAGGATTATGGCTTCGGGTAATGACATGAAGGCAGCCAACGAAACCTATGGTGGTTTCATCGGTCTGGTGAAGTACGGCAGCGTGGTGGTGGCGATCGTCGCTGCCATCGTGATTGCGCTGATCACGCGCTGACACGGTGAGCGCCAGCCTGCGGATCGCCGTCCTCAAGGAACGCGCGAACGGGGAAACCCGGGTTTCGGCTACGCCGGAAACGGTGAAGAAGTTCATCGCCTTGGGCGCGACTGTTGCAGTCGAAGCCGGGGCTGGTGAGGCGGCATCGATTGCCGATGCCGACTATGCCGCAGCTGGTGCGGACGTGGTTAAGGATGCAGCCAAGGGCGCGGATATCGTCCTTGGCGTCCAGGGCCCCGATCCCAAGACGCTAAAGGCTGCCAATGCCGGAGCCTGGATTGTTGCCGGGCTCGATCCTTTTGGTCAGCGCGCGCGGGTCGATGCCTATGCCAAGGCTGGCTTTGAAGCGCTGGCGATGGAATTCATGCCGCGCATCACGCGCGCGCAATCGATGGATATCCTTTCCAGCCAATCGAACCTGGCAGGCTATAAGGCGGTAATCGAAGCTGCCAATCTGTATGGTCGCGCTTTTCCGATGATGATGACCGCGGCGGGGACCATTTCCGCTGCCAAGTGCTTTGTCATGGGCGTCGGCGTGGCAGGTCTGCAGGCCATCGCCACGGCGCGTCGTCTAGGCGCACAGGTTTCGGCGACTGACGTCCGCTCGGCCACCAAGGAGCAGATTCTTTCGCTGGGTGCCAAGCCGATCTTCGTGGAAAGCGTGGCCGGGATCGAGGGTGAGGGCGCGGGTGGTTATGCGACGGAAATGTCGGAGGAATACCAGAAGGCGCAAGCTGAGCTGGTTTCCAGCCATATCGCCAAGCAGGACATCGTCATCACCACTGCGCTGATCCCGGGCCGACCGGCACCCCGGCTGATCAGCGATGCTCAGATCGCCAGCATGAAGCCGGGCTCGGTCATTTTCGACCTCGCCGTGGCACAAGGTGGCAATGTTGAAGGTTCGAAGCCCGACGAAGTGGTGGAGCGCCATGGGGTGAAGATCCTGGGTTACGCGAACACCCCCGCCAAGCTTCCGGCCGATGCTTCGGCCCTGTTCGCCCGCAACCTCTATAACTTCCTCTCCGCCTTCTGGGACAAGGAGGCCGGCAAACCGGTGCTGGACGAGGAAATCGGCAATGCCGTGCGGCTGACGCAAGGCGGCAAGGTCGTCAATGAACGCTTGCTCGGAGCCTAGGCCATGGACTTCATCTCGATCCTCTCGATCTTCGTCATGGCCTGCTTTGTGGGTTATTATGTCGTCTGGTCGGTTACGCCCGCGCTGCACACGCCGCTGATGGCGGTGACCAACGCGATTTCATCGGTGATCATCGTGGGGGCGCTAATCGCCAGCGCGGCGGCGGGCAGCCCGGCGGCGAAGTGGCTGGGCCTGCTCGCCGTGGTCCTCGCCAGCGTGAACATCTTCGGTGGCTTCGCGGTGACAGCCCGGATGCTGGCGATGTACAAGAAGAAGGACCGCTAAGCATGGAACACGCTGCGGTCCCCGCTTGGGCGATGTTGGCCTATCTGGCCTCGGGCGTCCTGTTCATCCTTGCCCTGCGCGGGCTATCGAGCCCCGGCACCAGCCGGGCGGGCAACCGCTATGGCATGATCGGCATGCTGATTGCCGTAGTGACCACGCTGGTCACGCATGAGATTGCGGGCTTGCCCGAAATCCTGGGCGCAATTGCGATTGGTGGCGGGATCGGCTGGGTGATCGCCCGCCGCATCGCGATGACCGACATGCCGCAGTTGGTGGCAGCCTTCCACTCGCTGGTTGGCCTTGCCGCAGTGCTGGTTGGATGGGCGGCCTACCTTAATCCCGAAGCCTTCGGGATCGTCGGCCCGGATGGCTCCATCCACGCCGTGTCGCGGCTTGAGATGGGCCTTGGCATTGCGATCGGCGCGATCACTTTCTCGGGCTCGGTCATCGCCTTCCTCAAGCTGGCCGGCAAGATGAGCGGTTCGCCAATCCTGCTGCCCGGGCGGCATGTGATTAACCTGGGCACGCTGGTCGCGATCCTGGGCCTGACCGGTTATTTCATGACCGACCAGAGCCTGTGGGTGATCGCCACGGTGACGGCATTGGCCTTCCTGATTGGGTTCCTGCTGATCATCCCGATCGGCGGGGCGGACATGCCGGTCGTGGTCTCGATGCTCAATTCCTATTCCGGCTGGGCAGCGGCGGCGATGGGCTTCACGCTGCACAACACCGCAATGATCATCACCGGGGCCCTGGTCGGTTCCTCAGGCGCGATCCTGTCCTACATTATGTGCAAGGCGATGAACCGCGGCTTCCTGAGCGTGATCGCCGGCGGCTTTGGTGCCGATGCCGCTGCTGGTGGCGGCGCGGCCAAGGAGCAGCGCCCGTGGAAGCGCGGCAGTGCCGAGGATGCCGCCTACATGCTGGGTGAGGCGGAGAAGGTCATCATCATCCCGGGCTATGGCATGGCCGTTTCCCAGGCCCAGCACGCGCTGCGCGAAATGGGTGACCTGCTCAAGGCCAAGGGCGTTGAGGTGAAGTACGCGATCCACCCGGTGGCGGGCCGCATGCCCGGCCACATGAACGTGCTGCTGGCCGAAGCCAATGTCCCCTATGACGAGGTGTTCGAGCTTGAGGACATCAACAGCGAGTTCGCCACTGCCGATGTCGCCTTCATCATCGGCGCTAACGACGTGGTCAATCCGGCCGCGAAGACCGACAAGTCCAGCCCGATTTACGGCATGCCGGTGTTCGATGTCGACAAGGCCAAGCAGGTCTTCTTCATCAAGCGGTCCATGGGCGGCGTGGGCTATGCCGGGGTCGATAACGATGTGTTCTATATGGACCAGACCATGATGCTGCTGGCCGACGCAAAGAAGATGGTTGAGGATATCAACAAGGCACTGGCGCACTGATGCGCCTGTTGCCGGGCCTGCTGGTGCTGGCGCTGTGTGCCTGCTCGCCGTCCAAGCTCGCCTATGGCCAGGTGAAGAGCGCGATGATCGATGCGGGGCTGAGCGAAGCCAATTCCGTCTGCATGGCAGAACGGCTGACGGACCGTCTGTCCTTGGCCCAGCTCCAGAAGCTCAAGCAGCTGAAAGGCGAAAAGCGTAACCTTGCCGATTACGTGATCGCCGTGCGCCGCGTGGGCGATGCCGAGGCGATCAAGGTGACTGCAAGCTCTGCCGCGCTCTGCGCCAGCGGATTGGCCAGCGAGAAGCGCTGACACTGCTTGCGGGCGGTGTTGACTTACAAGGCTGTCAGTTCAACACTCTGGTCCCATGAGGATGCCCGCAACGCTTATCGCTGCGGCCACGGCGTTTGCCTTGGCTGCCCCCGCCTATGCCAAGGTGATCCCGGTCGCGGCCGGGGAGAACGCGCAGGCGCGCCTGCAAGAGGCGCTGATCCTGGCGGTGCCCGGTGACGTGGTCGAACTGGGGGCGGGGCGTTTTGTCCTGACCGATGGCCTGTCGCTTGATGTGAAAGGGGTAACCGTTCGCGGCGCGGGGATGGAATCGACCGTGCTCGATTTCACTGGGCAAAAAGGGGCGGGCGAGGGACTGCTGGTCACGTCTGATGATGTCACCCTGCGCGATTTCGCGGTCGAGAACACCAAGGGCGACGGGATCAAGTCCAAGGGCGCAGACAATATCGTCTATTACCGCATCCGCGTCGCCTGGACCGGCGGGCCGAAGGAAACCAACGGTGCCTATGGCATCTACCCGGTCGAAAGCAGCGGCGTGCTGATCGATGGTTGCAAGGTCTCTGGTGCGTCGGATGCCGGGATCTATGTCGGGCAATCGCAGGACATCACGGTCCGCTATTCGCTTGCGGAACACAATGTCGCCGGGATCGAGATCGAGAACAGCCGCAATGCGATCGTCCATGGCAATCTGGCGACCCGCAACACCGGTGGCATCCTGATTTTCGACCTGCCGAACCTGCCGGTGATGGGCGGCGGGAACACCGTGGTTGAGAACAACCTGGTTATCGATAACGACACGCCCAACTTCGCGCCCAAGGGCAATATCGTCGCGGGGGTGCCGCGCGGCACGGGCGTGATGGTCATGGCCAATGAGATGGTTGCGGTGCGCGGTAATGTGCTGGCCAACAACCCGACCGGGCAGGTGCTGGTGGTGGCCTATCCGAACGCTTTTACCGACAAGCGCTATAACCCCTATCCGCGTCGGATCGTGGTCGGGCCAAACCAGATCATCGGAGGCGGCACCGCGCCACAGCTGCCGGGTGGGGACCAGCTCAAGGCCGCCTTTGGCGGATCGCTTCCGCCGCTGCTGTGGGATGGCCTCGGCGGGGGTGACGCGATCATCGCCGGACAGAAGCTGGTCGGCCTGTCGCTTAACCTGCCACAGCAGGGCGCCAGTCCGGCCCTGTCCAAGCCAGCTCCGTTTGAACTGAACGCGGCGACGATCGTGCCCACGCCGGACAAGGTTGGCGCTCCGGCCGCACTGGAAGCCCGGATCGCGCGATGAGGCTGCTGCTGGGGGCCGCCCTGCTGGCCGGTGCAGCAATGGCCGTTGCGGCGCCCCAGGGCAGTCTGGTGAACGATGCTGCGATCCTGGACGCGGGCTATCCGGCCAGCCTGAATGACTATCGTTTCTTTGCAGATCCGACGGCGCAGAGACCGGCGGCGGGTGTCACGCCCTATCGGCTCCAAACCCCGCTTTGGTCAGACGGGGCTGAGAAGCTGCGGTTTGTCTACGTGCCGACAGGCGCAAAGGCTCAGGTGCAGGGGGAAGGTCTGCTGAACCTTCCGGTCGGCAGTGCGCTGGTCAAGACTTTCAAGCTCGAAGGCCGCCTGATCGAAACCCGCGTGCTGTTACACCGGGCAGACGGCTGGGTGGCGCTGCCTTACCAATGGAACCGCGAGCAGACCGAGGCGCGGCTGGCGCTGGCCGGTGCCCGGCTTGACCTGACCACGCCGCAGGGCGTGGCGATATCTTATGCTATCCCGAACAAGAACCAGTGCAAGGAATGCCACCAGCAAAAGGATGCTGTCACGCCGATTGGCCCCAAGGCGCGCAACCTCTCGGCTTCCTGGCTGGAGAATTTCTACAAGGCGGGCAAGCTGGATGCCGTGCCAAAGGTCACTGCGCGCGTGCCGTTGTGGGAGGATCGGGCGAAGCTGTCGGCCGGGCCGGTCGCGCGCGGCTGGCTCGATAGTAATTGCGCCCATTGCCACAATCCGGTCGGCTCCGCCTCAAACTCCGGGCTCGATCTGCGGTGGGAGCAGGCGGACCCGGTGAAGTTCGGGGTGCTGAAGCGCCCGGTCGCGGCCGGTCGCGGCTCGGGCGGGTTGGAATTTGACGTAATGCCGGGGCATCCTGACAAGTCGATCATGCTTTATCGCATGGGCAGCCTGGAAGGCGGGATTTCAATGCCCGAAGTGGGCCGATCGAGCGTCGATCCGGACGGTATTGCTGCGGTTACACGATGGATTGGGGAGATGAAGCAGTGAAGCAGCTGGGTAAATGGGTGCTGGGTCTTGTCATCGTTCTGGTCGGGGCATTCCTGCTGTTGCGTACGCCCGACACCGATCCCGCGGCGATGAAGGCCAAGTATGGCGGCGCGCCTTCGCAATTCGTCGATCTGGGCGGTGGCCTGACCGTTCATCTGCGCGATGAAGGTCCACGCGATGGCCCCGTGCTGCTGCTGCTGCATGGTTCCAACGCCGATCTCCATACCTGGGATGCCTGGACCAAGGCCCTTTCCAACCAGTTCCGCGTCATCCGATTTGACCAGATCGGGCACGGCCTGACTGGGCCCAATCCCGCCGGCACGCACAGCCTGGATGCCATGGTAGCCACGACCGAGCGGGTCAGGGCAAAGCTGGGGATCGAACGAATGGCCCTGGCGGGTAACTCCATGGGCGGGGCAATCGCGGCGAAGTATACGATGTTACACCCCGATCACCTGAGTGCCCTGATCCTGGTCGATGCCGGCGGCGCGCCGCAACCCAAGGATCGCAAGGGACGGGGCAATATCGGCTTCACACTTGCCGCAATGCCCGGCGTCAACCTGCTGATGCGGTCGATCACGCCCCGCGCACTGGTCGAACGCAGCCTTCATCAGACCGTTTCGAACCAGGCCGTGGTGACCGACGCCGCTGTTGAACGGTATTGGGAACTGCTGCGCTACCCGGGCAATCGCGCGGCAACCGCCGAACGCTTTGCTGCCCCGCGCAAGGCGTTTGCGGAACAGGACCTGGCTGCGATCAAGACCCCCACGCTGATCCTGTGGGGCGAAGAGGACAAGCTGATCTCGGTGGCCGGGGCGCATTGGTACCACGCGGGTATCGCCGGTTCGAAGCTTAAGATCTATCCGCGCGTTGGCCATCTGCCGCATGAGGAAGCTGCCGAGGCGAGCGCAGGCGAAGTGCGGGCGTTCCTAAGCCCACAGGGCTGACCGGACCGGCGCTGGACCTGCTGCTAACCCTTCGGTAAGGGCGCTGGCGACAGGGGAGCTGTTGTCAGTCGGGCGCTTCCATGGAGATTCACTTGCGCAAGATCGGTTTGATCGGCGGGATGAGCTGGTACTCAACCCGCACCTATTACGAACACATCAACCGTCTGGTTCAGGCCCGCATGGGGCAGGGCTCCAGCGCGCCGGTGGTGATCGAAAGCCTGGATTTTGCGGGGCTTTCGCGGCTCTCTTCCGATGCGGAGTGGGCCACTGCCGCAAAGACATTGGCCGCCTCAGCCAAGCGGCTGGAAAAGGCCGGGGCCACGGCAATCCTGATCGGTGCCAATTCGATGCACAAGGTCTATGATCAGGTTGCCAAGGCGGTCGACGTGCCGATCATCCACATCGCCGATTGCGTGGCGGATCGCATGGCCGGCAAGGTCGGCAAGGCGGCGCTGCTCGGCACGCGCAATGTCATGCTGGAAAGCTTCTATCGCCAGAAGTTGATTGAGCGGGACATTGAACTGCTCCCGCCGGAAATGCCGTTTGTCGAAACGCTTGACCGGGTGATCTATGACGAACTGCTCAAGGGCAAGGTCAGCCGCCAGGCCGAGCGTGAGCTCAAGACCATCATCACCAACCTCGAACAGGATGGCGCAGAGGCAATCGTTCTGGGTTGCACCGAGCTGGAAATGATCGTCGATGTCGATGCCAATGTCCTGCCAATCTACGATTGCACCCGCATCCATGCCGAGGCGGCAGTTGATTGGATGCTGGCGAGCGCGTGAGGGCCGCCTTCGCCTCTAATCCCGGGCATTCGCGCGGCCGGGAATTTGCCCTGGAAGGCACGCTCGCCCGCGGACCGCGAAGCGAATTCCAGCGGGATCGCGATCGGATTGTCCACTCGATCGCCTTTCGCCGCCTGCGCCACAAGACGCAGGTGTTCGTGGCGCCTGATGGAGACCATTACCGCGTCCGCCTGACGCACAGTCTGGAAGTGGCCCAGATCGGACGGGTGATCGCCCGCGCGCTTGGGCTGGATGAAGACCTGACCGAGGCGCTGTGCCTGGCCCATGATATCGGCCATCCGCCGTTCGGCCATGCGGGCGAGGATGCGCTCAACGCGGCGCTGGAACGGCACGGCGGGTTCGATCACAACGCCCAGTCGCTGCGCACGCTGATGCGGATCGAGAGCCCCTATTGCGAGCATGACGGCCTCAACCTCTCGTGGGAGGTGCTCGAAGGGCTGGCCAAGCACAACGGGCCGGTCGGCATGGTCAACTGGGCGCTCGCCGAACTCGATGCGGCCTATCCGCTCGACCTCAGGACCTGGCCCTCGCTTGAGGCCCAGGTTGCGGCGATTGCCGATGATATCGCCTATGACAACCACGACATCGACGATGGACTGCGCGCCGGGTTTCTTGAACTGGATGAGCTGCTCTCGCTCGATTTCGTCGCCGAGCAGTGGCGCGCGATTGAGCGCAAGTTCCCCGCTGCCGCGCTCGATCGCCGCCTGCGCGAACTGGTCCGCAGCCAGATT
>JBEGJL010000198.1:0-2997 GCA_041184605.1 Pseudomonadota bacterium | reverse complement strand
GACAGTGCAGGACCGCGCGCCAATGACTCCGGTGGTCAAACTGGTGTTCGGGGCCGATTACGACAAAACGCGCCTCACTGAATATGCCTCCGCGCTGAGCCATGCCCACCGGATGGGGATTGGCCGCGGCCAACTCGGAGAGTACCTTGCCCGGGCCGCTGGCGGCCTCAAAGGCGTGGTCAATGAAGAACGCCGCGCCAAGCGGGCTGAGGCTGGAATCGGTGAAGTTTCCCGCGACACCCCCCGCGAGGCCCTTGCCCGCAAGTTGCGCAAGCTGGAGACACGACCGCTTGAGGCAGTGACCGCTGAAGGCGGCGAATTCACCCTGCTTGTCGCACGCCGCTTGCCGGATGGCCAGGTCGTGCTCCTGGGCGAGGTCGGCGACGATGTTGCCTTGCTTGAACGCGCGGCCCGCAAGCTTCTGGTCTAAACCACCCTTTGCCTTGATAGCGAGTGGGGCGTCGTGCCGAAGGGCATGGCGCCCTTCGCTTTTGCCCGCTAGATCACCCCCATGGTGATGATCGCGAAAGGCAGGCGCATGGGCTGGATCGGCTGGACGGCAACCGTCCTGCTATTGCTGGCTGCAATTTTGTTCGGGGGCTGGCGCTATGCCCATGCCACAGGGGCGGTGGGGTTGCTTGACCTGGCAGATCAGACAGTCGGCGGGAGTGACGGGACCCAAGCGCTCGCCTCCGGCCTGCGCTATGGGCCCTTGCCCGCGCAGCGGCTGGATATTGTCGCTCCGACCACGCCGGGACCGCATCCGGTCCTGATCTTCATCCATGGCGGGGCCTGGAATTCCGGCCGGCCTGAAGACTATCACTTCATCGGCCGCACATTTGCGCGCGCGGGCTATGTCGTGGTCCTGCCCGGCTACCGGCTGGTGCCCGATGGCATCTATCCCCACATGCTGGAAGACGGGGCGAAAGCCGTGGCCTGGACGGCGCAGAACATTGCCCGATTTGGCGGCGATCCCGATCAGGTGGTGCTGATGGGGCACTCGGCCGGGGCTCACACCGTTGCGATGCTGGGTCTGGAGCGCCAGTGGCTGGGCCGCGAAGGCCTGCCTGACGGGTTTGTTAAGGGCGTTGTCGGGCTGTCCGGCCCCTATGACTTCTATCCCTTCACCTCGGATTCTTCGCGCGCCGCCTTTGGCCATGTCACCGATCCCAGCCTGACCCAGCCGATCACCTTTGCGCGTGGGGATGCACCGCCGATGCTGCTGTTGACCGGCGATGCCGATACCACCGTCAAACCCCGCAACAGCAAGGTCCTGGCCAAGGCGCTGACCGATCGCGGGGGCAGGGCCGAGCTGGTGGTCCTGCCCGGCGTCGACCATTCGGGACCGGTGCTCAAACTCGCCCAGCCCTTTGCCCGCGACACCAGCGTGAGCGAGCCGGTGCTGCGCTTTCTCACCAGTCTGCACCGGTCTTCAGCGCCGGTTCAGGCGGCGGCAGAGTAAACACGGCCCATGCGCATTGTGCCCCGCCTGCTTGCCCTGATCGTCGCGCTGGGCCTGATCGCCCAACCGGCGGCGGCGCAATCAATCCTGCGCGATGCCGAAACCGAAGCCCTGCTGCATGACATGGCCGCCCCGCTGATTAGCGCAGCAGGGCTTAATCCCAACAATGTCGACGTGGTGGTGATCAACGATCCCTCGCTCAACGCTTTCGTGGCGGGCGGGCAGGTGGTCTATATCCATTCCGGCCTGATCAATGCGGCCAGTTCGGCCAATGAGGTTCAGGGCGTGATCGCTCACGAATTGGGCCACATCACCGGCGGCCATGTGATCAGCGATGGTGGCAGCAAGGCGGCGGGCAATATCAGCATCCTGTCCTTGCTGCTTGGCGCGGCCGCGGCCGCAGCCGGAGCGGGTGATGCCGCGATCGGCGTAATCATGGCCGGCCAACAGGCTGCGCTTGGCAAGTACCTCGCCTTCAGCCGCAGCCAGGAATCGACTGCCGACGCGGCTGGCGCTCAGTTCCTGTCCAAGGCCGGGATCAGCGGGCGCGGCTCGGTCGAGTTCTTCAAGAAGCTCCAGAACATGGAGTTTCGCTATGGCTACACCCGCACGCCCGATAACGAATTCTATCGCACCCACCCGATGACCGGGGACCGCATCGCCACCTTGCAGGATACCTATGAACGCGATCCGGCCTGGAACGCCCCGCTCGATCCCAGGCTGGAGGCTCGCTTCCAGCGGGCCAAGGCCAAGCTGTTCGGCTATCTCGGCGAACCCGCACAGATCATGCGGACCTATCCCGAAACCATGACCGACGTGCCGGCGCGCTATGCGCGGGCTTATGCCTTCCACCGCCAGGCCTTTCCGGACAAGGCCCTGGCTGAGACTGATGCTCTGCTCGCCAAGGCGCCAAATGATCCCTATTTCCTTGAACTTAAAGGCCAAATCCTGCTGGAGACCGGCAAGCCAACGGAAGCGCTAGACACCCTGCGCCGGGCGACCGACCTGTCAGGTAACCAGCCGCTCATCGCCACGACCTTTGGCCATGCCCTGATCGCGACCGAGAATCCCAAGAACTTTAGTGAGGCGGAGCAGGTGCTCAAGAATGCCGTGGCGCGGGATCGGGAAAATCCCTTCGCTTGGTACCAGCTGGGCGTGGTCTATGCCGCCAACGGCGATATGGCCCGGGCCCATCTGGCCAGCGCGGAGCAGCAGGTGATGAACTGGCAGATGCCGCAAGCGCTGCGCAGCGCGGAAGCGGCGGAAGCCCAGCTTCCCAAGGGCTCGCCGGACTGGCTGCGCGCACAGGATATTGCCATGCAGGCGCGGGCCGCGATTGAACGGTCGCAGAAACGCCGTTAGGCCAGCCGGCATGGCTGAAACCGAACCAAAATCACGCTCGCCCTGGGTAATCCTGGCCCTGATCATCGTCACCATGATCGGCGGGCTGGGCGGGTGGCTGCTCGGCACGCGGCAACCGCCGCGCGACAAGGCCGCGATCGAGGAGATCGTGCGCAACTATATCTGTCTCTTAT
>JBEGJL010000197.1:0-3450 GCA_041184605.1 Pseudomonadota bacterium | reverse complement strand
GGTCAAATAGCCCCATAACCTCGGCCGGGCGGGCGATGTGGCCTGGCAAATGGACCCGATGACCCACACCAAGGCGCACAGCTTCAGCCCGAATGGCATCGCGCTCGGGCCCTTCGCCCAGGATCACCAGCTGCCAATTCTCCGGCAGTGGGGCAAAGGCGCGGACCAGCCGCGGCAGGTTCTTGACCGCGCGCAGACCTGCCAGGGTGCCAAGCCAGAATTCGCCCGGATGCTTGATAACCCGCGGCAGCGCATCAGGTTTGGGCTTGCGGCCATAGGCAAAGACCGGGATGCCATTGGGGATGCGCCGGACCATGGCCGCAGACTGTTTCCAGGCAGTGCGGGCGACATGTTCCAGCCGCTGCGATGGCACCACCAGCTTTTGCGCGCGGAACAGGGCAATCCGGCGATAGACATTGCGATGCCATTTTAGGCGCACGGCCTCGTCCTGGTTGAAACCATCCTCGTGGTGCACCAGCGGCGGCAATCGCAACACTTCGGCGAAGGCGGTGTGGGCCAGCACGGCATCCATCGCGCCCCAGTTATAGGTCAGCACCAGGTCGAAACCGATCATCGCCTGTGCCAGCTGTTGCAATCGGCGTGGAAACGGCTTGCCGGTGAGCACGGGAAAATCAGGGTATTCAACCGGGATTGCCGGGTCGATCAGCCGGGCCGCGCCCAGTGCATCGGGTACGGCTGAGACGATGCTGTGGGCCACCTGCGGCCCGAAGGCATTCATCAGTTGGACGGCGCGCATTTCCTTTCCGCCAGGATCGAAGGTGGAATGAAGATGCAGCACCCGCAGCCGCGGTGCCGGACTGCGGCGGTTCATTTCACCCGCGCCAGCAGCTTGTCTATTGCCGCCACGGCGACGGGTTCGCTCAGGGTGGGCGCGTGACCGACCTTTGATACTGTGACCGCTTCGGCATCGGGCAGCAATTTGGCCATTTTCTTGAAGGTGGCGGCGGTCAGCACATCGGACAATTGCCCGCGCAGCAGGGTTACCGGGCGACCGGCCAGGGCCTGAAACGCTGGCCACATATCGACATTGCTGGCGCCATCGGCCTGGGCAAAGGGCTCGGCAATCTTCATGTCATAGTCAAAGTGGATGCGGCCGTTGCTGCCGACCACCATGCAACGCTTGGCCATGGCCAGCCAATCGATCAGCGAGGCTTGCGGGAAAGTCGGCCCCTGCGATTCCGCCAGCGCGCGCGCGGCGTGCATCCAGGTGGGAAAACTGCGGGCCTGGCCGACATAGTCGCGGATGCGCTCGATCCCTTCCGGATTCACTTCGGGGCCAATGTCATTGAGCAGCGCCCCGGCCAGCCGCTTGGGCGCGGTCGCCGCCAGCAACATCGTCAGCAACCCGCCCAACGAAGTGCCGATTGCCACCACGCGCTTCAGCTTCGCCTGTTCGAACAGTTCGCCCAGGTCCTCCAGATATTGCATCGGGTTGTACGTGGCAGAGTCCTTGGCATAAGCGCTGTCACCCCGGCCGCGCAGCTCCACGCAGATCACCCGCCACTCACCCGCCAGCCGCTGGGCCAGTTCCTCAAAATCGCGCGCGTTGCGGGTCAGGCCAGGCAAGCAGAGCACTGGCGGGCGGTCCTTGCGCCCCGGATAATCACGATAATGAAGCTGCAAGCCATCACGGCTGGTCCAATAGCCGTCGGTAAACTGGTTCATTTTCTGCTTGGACCCCGGCTAATTGCATCTGGTGCTGCGTTGCGGTGCTTGTGCCGCCTCGTGCGAGGGGCCACTATTGCCCGATGCGCGCCGAACCGCAAGTCGCCCCCTATCGAGCCGATACGCCGATCATGCAGCTGGCCCCATGGCTGGCCGACCCGGTGCAGGCGGCAGACTTTCCGCAGACCACCTTGCGCTTTCGCAACCACCGCTGGGAAGGAGCGGTTGGGCTGCACCATCTGACCGATGGCGAATGGACCGGGCACTTCGGACGCTTTGCGCCCCTGCCGGACAACCTGACCCAGCCGCTGGCACTGCGCTATCATGGCCACCAGTTCCGCACCTACAACCCGGATCTGGGCGACGGGCGTGGCTTCCTGTTTGCCCAGTTGCGCGATGGCGCGGGGCGGTTGCTTGATCTGGGCACCAAGGGTTCGGGCCAGACCCCATGGAGCCGACAGGGCGATGGCCGCCTGACGCTGAAGGGGGCAGTACGCGAAGTGCTGGCGACCGAGATGCTTGAGGCCCTTGGCGTGAACACCAGCAAGACCTTTTCGGTGATCGAGACCGGGGAAGAGCTGTACCGGTCGGACGAACCATCCCCCACCCGTTCGGCCGTGCTGGTGCGACTGAGCCACGGCCACATCCGCATCGGCACATTCCAAAGGCTGGCCTATCTGGAATCGCCAGAGGAAATGGCTGCGCTGATCGACTATTGCCTAGCGCAGTTTCCCGGCCCGCCGCCGCCCGCAGACGCGCCGGGGCGCGACGAGCCAGCGGTGATCCTGCTTCACCAGGTGGTCGAACGGCTGGCCCAACTGGCAGCGGAATGGATGGCCGCGGGCTTTGTCCACGGGGTGCTCAACACCGATAACATGAACATTTCGGGCGAAAGCTTTGACTATGGCCCGTGGCGCTGGCTGCCGCAGTGGGACCCCGGCTTTACCGCCGCCTACTTCGATCATGGCGGGCTCTACGCGTTCGGTCGCCAGCCCGAAACGCTGCACTGGAATTGCGGGCAACTGGCCGTCGCACTCCGGCTGGTGGCCGAAGCCCCGCCGCTTATCGCCGCGCTGGAACGGTTCGGGCCGCTGTACCAGGCCGCTCTTGCCCGGCAATTCCTGTGGCGGCTCGGCCTGCAATCGCGTGGGTTCGAAGCCGACTATGCGCTGATCACCCAGGCCGAACAGACGATGCGCGCCGAAGGCCTTTCGCCTGACGTGTTCTTCCATCGTTACCGCTTTGGGCGGAGCGCAGCCGGCGATTTCGCCAACGCCTTGCAGCCCTTTGCGCCCTGCGGGCCAAACCACGACCTGTGGCAGGAAGCGGCGCCCCCCAGCCTGGTGGCCGACAATGTCGAAGCGATCTGGGCCGCGATTGACCAGCATGATGACTGGAATCCATTGAGCGAGACAATTGCCGCACTCCGGCGGTTAGGCGAGGCACTAGGACCACCACCTACATCTATGGTTTAAGTTGGGTTACTTAAACAAAAGGCAAAGCTTTTCAGACAACAACACGTCAGTTAAGGGCGCGGATTACCGGCCGTGCAGGCCGGCAGGGGTGTTGAAATGGGTACGGGTGAACTGATTTCCTATGAACCGGCGACCGGGGCAGAGATCTGGCGCGGCAAGCATGGCAACGTCGACGAAATCGTCGCACGCGCACGCCGCGCCTGGCCGGCCTGGGCGGCGCAACCATTGTCGACCCGCATGGAACTGGTCCGCCGTTTCGCCAACGAGGTGCGCAAGGACGCCGAAAAGC
>JBEGJL010000196.1:0-3275 GCA_041184605.1 Pseudomonadota bacterium | reverse complement strand
GATCTGGTGATCTGCGCCGGGCTGACCGAGGGATCATGGCCCGCCAGCCCCTCGCCCGAACCCTTGCTGCCGCCGGCCGTGTTGCGCGCCTTGGGCGTGCCCGCGGGCGAGTTCCGCATTGGCCTTGCCGCGCATGACCTGGCCGGGGCGCTTGGCGCGCCCGAAGTGGTGCTGAGCTGGGCCCAGCGTGACGAGAGCGGGCCGGTGATCCCCAGCCGCTTCGTGTTGCGGGTGGAAGCCATGCTGGGTGATCTGGCCGAGGCGCACCGTGAGCGCGCCGCGGTGGAACTGGCGCGGGTGATCGATCATGCCCCGCTGCTGCCACCCTATCCGCAGCCCAAGCCCAGGCCGAGCGCGGAGCAGCGCGATGTTGCGCTAAACGTGACCGCGGTGGACCGGCTGCGGGGCGATCCCTACCAGTTTTACGCCCAGGCGATCCTGCGGCTGCGCTCGCTTGACGGACTTGATGCCGATCCCAGCGCGGCCTGGCAGGGCACCGTGGTCCACAATGTGATGGAACGCTGGCACAAGGCCGGGGGCAATGCCGGAGAACTGCTGGCCTTGGCGTCTGAAGAACTGGCCGAGATGCAGGCGCATCCGGTCACCCGCAGCCTGTGGTGGCCGCGGCTGGAACGGGCGTTGCAATGGATCGACGCCAAGATCGCCCGCGATGCCGGCCAGGGGCGCAAGGTGCTCGCGAGTGAGATCAAGGGCCATTTCCAGCTGGCGGGGGTGACGATCAAGGGCCGTGCCGACCGGATCGACCGCGGTGCCGATGGCGCGCTGATCGTGGTCGATTACAAGACCGGCAAGGCGCCGACCGGTAAGCAGGTGCAAGATGGCTTTGCCCTTCAGCTCGGCACGCTGGGGCTGATGGCCGCAGCCAATGGCTTTGAAGGCATTGCCGGTACGCCGAACGGGTTTGAATACTGGTCCTTCGGCAAGAGCGAGGATAGCGAGACCGGGTTTGGCCATTATTCCGAGCCAGTGCTGGAGCCGCCCAAAAGGACCGGCATCCCGCGCGAAAAGTTCCTTAGTGAAACCGAAGGTTTCCTGCGCGAAGCGATCGAGAAGTGGATCAAGGGCAGCGCCCCATTTACCGCGCGGCTTAACCCGGACCTGCCAGGCTACAACGATTATGACCAGCTGATGCGGCTCGACGAATGGCAGGCGCGCGGGGAGCCGGGGACATGAGCAAGGTCTATCCCCTGACCCATGAGCAGCGCCCGGCAGTTGAACCGTCGGAGGTTGTCTGGCTTTCGGCCTCGGCCGGGACGGGCAAGACGCAGGTGCTGTCGGCCCGCGTGCTGCGGCTGCTGCTGGAAGAGGGCGTGCGGCCCGACCAGATCCTGTGCCTGACCTTTACCAAGGCCGGGGCAACCGAAATGGCCGCCCGCATCAACGAGGTACTGGCGCGCTGGGTGCGGCTGGACAGCACGGCCCTGGCCAAGGATCTGCTGGCAATCGGCGCGGACTATGGCCCGGACACTGTGGCCCGTGCCCGCAAACTGTTTGCCGCCGTGCTCGATTGCCCAGGTGGGGGCCTCAGGATCGATACGATCCACGCCTTCGCGCAGTGGCTGCTCGCGGCTTTTCCCAACGAGGCGGGGCTGCTGCCCGGTGTGCGGGCGATGGAGGATCGCGACAAGGACCTGCTGCTGCGCGAGGTTCTGGCCGACATGCTGCTGGTGTCAGAGCGAAGCAACGATGCTGCGACGCTGGATGCCCTGGCGCGGCTGTCAGTCCGGATGGGGCCGGACAAGGTTCCCGCCTGGCTGCTGCGTTGTGCGGGTGCCCGTGATGCCTGGATTGGGCCGGGTGGCTGGCAACCGCCGATGAAGGGCGGAGTGCTGCGCCTGCTGGGCCTGCCTGCCGATGCCGGCCCGCAGGACCTGCTCCACCTGTGCAGCGACGGGGTGTTCGATACCGACGCGCTGCAATGCTGCCTTGCGGCCTATTCGCAATGGAACGGAAAGAAAGGGCAGGCAGGCCGGATCGTGATTGCGGATTGGCTGAGTGCCGGTCCGGAGCGGCGACTGGACCTGTTGCCCGAATTGCACAAAACCCTCTTCACCCAGAGCGATACGGTGAAGGACGTGGCAAGCCTCACCAAGTTCGAGGAGCATTTTGGCAAGGCAGCAGAGCAGGTCTTGGCCGAGGTTCTGGCAATCCGCGAACGCCGTGCCTTACTTGAACTGGTCGACTTCCTCGTCCCGGCGCTGGAAGTGGGGCGCAAATTCGCGCTGGCCTGGGATGAGGCAAAGGCCCGCGCCGGGTTCATCGATTTCGATGACCAGATCCGCCAGGCGGCAGAATTGCTGACCCGCAGCGAGCTGTCCGAATGGATCCGCTACAAGCTGGACCGGCAGTTCGATCATATCCTGGTGGACGAGGCGCAGGATACCAACGCGGCGCAGTGGCAAATCATCGGTGCGCTGACCGACGAATTCTTTGCCGGGCAAGGCGCGCGCGATGACAAGCTGCGCACCCTGTTTGTGGTGGGCGATTACAAGCAGGCGATCTTCCGCTTCCAGGGCACCAGCCCCGAGAACTTTGCCCAGGCCAAGGCCCGCGTCGCTACGATGATGCGCGATGCGGCCGATAACCTTGCCGAACAGCGCGGCGGGGTAACGGCGCGCGAACTGCGCGACCTTGATCTGGGGCAGAGCTTCCGCACGGCCCGCTCCATCCTCGAATTCGTCGACAAGGCGATCAGGCAGATCGGCCATGATGGCCTTGGCCTGAGCGAACCCCCCGCGCCGCACAAGGGGGAGGACCGGCCCGGGCAGGTCACCCTGTGGCAGGTCGTCGGCGGCAAGAGCGAAAACGGCGACAACGGCGAAGGGGGCGAGGGCGAAGCCGCGGACGAGGGTGCCGAAGGTTGGCTGTCGCGCGGGGATCGCCAGATGGCGGACAAGATCGCCAAGCAGGTGCGCGACTGGCTCGATCACGGCTTCCCGCTGGTCAAGGGCCAGCCTGACGGGCAGGCCAGGCGCGCGACGGCGGGCGATGTCATGGTGCTGGTCCGCAAGCGCAAGGAACTGGCCGGGCTGATCGTCGCGCGGCTCCATGCGGCGGGCGTGCCCGTGGCGGGGGTTGACCGGCTGCGGCTGGCGGCTCCGCTGGCGGTGCGGGACCTGATCGCCGCGCTGCGCTTTGCCGTCCAGCCGCACGATGATCTGAACCTGGCCAACCTGCTGGTTTCGCCGCTGCTGGGTTGGAGCCAGGATGACCTGCTGCGTTGGGGCTGGCGGCCCGAAGGCGTTGGGCTGTAC
>JBEGJL010000195.1:0-8973 GCA_041184605.1 Pseudomonadota bacterium | reverse complement strand
GCGCATGATAATTGTGATCCCTTCCAAGCAATCTTTCCCGCGGCGCCAAGGCGCCACCCGAATGGCAGGCGGGCCACCATTCGCGGTTTTCCTTGTAGAATCACTGAGTTGTTGGATTACTTTCTGGTATGGTTAACGGATCGAGCCTGGCTGTTAACGCTTTTCCCCAGACAGAGCCGGAATCCTGAAGCTGCGCCTAGATGCCGCCGCCGGTCAGGCGCTGACAAATCAGGTCCAGCTGGTCGAGCGTACGGTAACGGATTGTCACGGCACCTGAGCGCGGATCGGCATCGGCATTGATTCGCACCGACAGACCAAGAAACTCCTCAAGATGGGCCTGAACCGCGGCAATGTCGGCGGAATTGGCACTGTCACGCTCGGCCCGCGCGCGACGTTGGGTGGCCGGGCCATCCTTGCGCCGCGCCAGCCGTTCCACTTCGCGAACCGAAAGCTGGCGCGACACCGCCTGGCTCGCCAGTTCGGCAGCCCGCTCTACCCCAACCAGGGCGCGGGCATGACCCATCGACAGCTTGCCGGCCTCAACCAGCTCAATCACGCTTTCAGGCAAGGCCAGCAGTCGCTGGAGGTTGGCGACATGGCTACGGCTCTTGTCGACCAGACGGGCAATCTCGGCCTGGGTCAGGCCATCGTCCTCGGCCAGGCGGTGGTATGCCCGTGCCTCTTCGATCGGGTTGAGATCTTCGCGCTGCAGGTTCTCGATCAGGGCCAGCGCAGTCACGTCGCGCTCATCCAGATCGCGCACCAGCGCCGGAATCTCGTGCAACTGGGCGCGCTGCGCAGCGCGCCAGCGGCGCTCGCCCGCTACGAGCCGCCATTTGCCCGCGCCATGGGGCGTAACGATGACCGGCTGGATAACCCCGCGCGCGGCAATCGACGCAGCCAGTTCGTCTAGCGCAGCCTCGTCAAAATGCCGACGCGGCTGACCGGGGTGCGGGATAATCGCAGCCACCGGCAACAGCGCGAGGCCATCCTTGGGCGCCGTACCGCCCGTCGCCAGGGGAATCGCGGCGGGATTGACCAAGGGCTCTTCCCGGCGCGTCTCACCCAGCAAGGCACCAAGCCCGCGCCCCAGCGCGAGCGGCTTCTTCTTGGCTGGGGCCGGGGTGCTGGTGTCGTCGCTCATGCGGCTTTCCTCGTTTTGGGCAGGCGGGCAATCAGTTCGCGGGCCAGGGCGATGTAGGCGCGGCTTCCGGCACAGGAATGATCATAGACCAGGGCCGGAAGCCCATGGCTCGGCGCCTCGGAAAGTCGGACATTGCGCGGGATCACGGCATCAAAGACTAGCGGGCCAAGGCAAGAGCGGACATCTTCCGCGACCTGATCGGTCAGGCGATTGCGGCGATCGAACATCGTCAGGGCAACCCCGATAATGCCCAGGTCAGGATTGAACCGCTGCTGCACCCGCTCAACCGTTTGCAGCAGCTGGCTAAGCCCCTCGAGGGCAAAAAACTCGCATTGCAGCGGCACAAGCAGGGTGTCCGCAGCGCAAAGCGCGTTGAGCGTCAGCAAGCCAAGCGAGGGCGGACAATCGATCAGGCAGATGTCATGCCCTGTATCCGTCGCAAGGGCGCGGGCCAGGCGATCGGTCCGGTTTTCAACCGCGACCAGTTCCACCTCGGCTCCCGAGAGATCGACCGTTGCGGGAATAATATCGAGCCCCGGGATGCGCGTCGGCGCAATGCATTCGCTGAGCGCAGTTTGATCGACCAAGAGATCATAAGTCGAACGTTCGCGTTCATTCGCGCCGATGCCGATCCCGGTCGAGGCATTGCCCTGCGGATCGAGATCGACCAGCAGAACCTTCCACCCGGTCGCGGCAAGAGCGGTGGCCAGGTTGATCGCCGTGGTGGTCTTGCCCACCCCGCCCTTCTGGTTGGCGATCGCCATGCGGATCACGGTTTTCTCCCCTTTTTACCCAACAGATGCCCCACGATGACACCGGCTTCCGGGTCAGTGAGCGATTGTTCCACGTGGAACATATGACTCCAACCCTTCAGTTCCGACAGTTCCTGCTGTGCCGACCGGCCTTTGGGCAACAGGTAGAGCGTGTCCTTTGTGGAAAAGCGTGCGGATAGCTCCAGCAATCGGACGAGCGGAGCAAAAGCGCGCGCGGAAATAACGCCGCAGATCCGCGATTCCACCAGTTCGAGGCGACTCCCGATTACCCGGGCCCGGTCAAGCCCCAAATCGATTCGGGCTCGTTCAAGCCATTCGACCCGGCGAGCGCGGGATTCGACCATCACCACTTCGCATTCTGGTCGCAGCGCCGCGACCACCAGCCCCGGAAATCCGGCGCCCGTCCCGAGATCAAGCCAGGGACCAGCTGTTTCACGGGAAACGTGCGGCAGCAATTGTGCCGAGTCGACTATGTGCCGCTGCCACACGATCGGCAGACTAGCCGCAGCCACCAAGTTCTGGCGCGCGTTCTCTTCCACCAGCAGGGCAATCAGCCGTTCGATCCGTTCGGCTGCAACGGCATCCCACTCGGGCAAGCCCGACAGCCAGCCGCGCGCCTCAACTTCGGTTGTGATCATGCTGCAAGGTCCGAACGGCGCCGCGCGTGCACAAGCAATGCAGCTAGGGCTGCCGGCGTAATCCCGGGCAGACGGCCCGCTGCCGCAAGCGTTGCCGGTCGCGCCTTGCTGAGCCGCTCAACCATTTCGCGGGAGAGCCCAGGGATCTGATCATAGGGAAAGTCATCGCCAAGCTGCAGGGCTTCGCCTGCCCGCAGGTCAGCCAGTTCGGCCTCCTGCCGGGCAAGATAGGGTGCATAGGCCGCATCTTCGGCCAGTTCTGCAGCCAGCTCCGGGTCTTGAGTGAAGTCGCTGCCAAGCCAGGGCGCTAGGGCAACCACATCAATCCCGGCAAAGCGCAGCCACTCCCGCAACGGTAGGCGGCCGACGTCAGCGCGAACCGGTAATCCGGCGCTGACCAGTTCATGACCCGTCACCGCAAGATCAAGCGCAGCATTCATCTGGCCGCGCGCAGCTTCGCGCCGCCCAAACCATTCGGCCCGCTCAGGACCGATGCAGCCCGCCGCGATTGCCAGGGGCGTCAGACGGCTCGTCGCATTGTTGGCGCGGAGCCGCAGGCGATATTCGGCGCGGGCCGTAAGCATCCGGTAAGGCTCACTCACGCCATGCAGCGTCAGATCATCGACCATCACCGCCATGTAGGAATTGGCGCGGTCCAGCGCGATCGGATCGCGCCCCAACACCCGCGCGGCCGCCGACATACCGGCAACCAAGCCTTGCGCCGCGGCCTCTTCATAACCGGTGGTGCCATTGATCTGGCCGGCACAGTACAGGCCGGGGAGATCGCGCAGTTCGAGGCTTGAGCGCAAAGCCCGCGGATCGATGTGATCATATTCCACCGCATATCCGGGAACCACCATCTCAACCTGCTCAAGGCCCTCCATCGTCCGCAGCATGGCCAGTTGAACATCGGCAGGCAGCGAGGTTGAGATGCCGTTGGGATAGACAAGATGGGTATCCAGTCCCTCGGGCTCCAGGAAGACCTGGTGTCCATCGCGATCGCCAAAGCGGTGGATCTTGTCTTCGATTGACGGGCAATAGCGCGGCCCCTGTGCACCGATCGCGCCCGAGAACAGGGGCGAACGATGCAGGTTGGCCCGGATTACGTCATGGCTCTGTGTGTTGGTGCGCGTGATTGCGCAGAACACCTGCGGCAGGACCCGCCCGGGACCACGAGCTTTGGGCGGCAAGGCAGACATCGTCCAATGTTCGGCATCCGATGGCTGTTCTTCCAGACGGGCCCAGTCAATGGTTCGGCCATCCAGACGCGGCGGCGTGCCGGTCTTGAGTCGGGCCATGGGCAAGCTGGCTTCACGCAGTTGTACGGCAAGCCGCTGGGCCGATTGCTCACCAATGCGGCCACCGACAATCCGCTCCTCGCCCCGGAACAGAATGCCGCCGAGAAAGGTGCCGGTGCACAGCACCACGGCCTGCGCTGCCAGCCCGGTCCCATCGCTCAATTCTATTCCGGTGACGCGTCCACCACTCATCCGCAACGCTGCGGCTTCGCCTTCAACCAGGGTCAGCGAGGCCTGTTGGCGCAAAAGCTGCTGAACCGCTGCCTTGAAGCGCTTGCGGTCAGCCTGAACCCGCGGTCCCTGGACTGCGCTGCCCTTCGACCGATTGAGCATGCGGTAGTGGATCGCCCCTGCATCAGCAGCGCGGGCGATGATCCCGTCACAGGCATCAACCTCGCGCACCAGGTGGCCCTTGCCCAAACCGCCGATCGCGGGATTGCAGCTCATCGCCCCAATCGCATCGAGGTCAAAGCTGACCAGCGCGGTGCGCGCACCCATACGCGCGGCAACTGCAGCTGCCTCCACCCCGGCGTGCCCGCCGCCAACCACAATGATGTCGAATTGGTCCATCTTCGCCGCGAGCCTTAGCTGAGCGATGTTTCACGTGGAACAGGTTTTCGCAGGCAGCTACTTCCCGATGCAGAAGCGCCCGAACAGCGCGTCGAGCATGTCCTCGGTAGTGGTGCGGCCAAGCAAGCCATCAAAGCAGACCCGCGCAAGCCGAAGCGCTTCAGCGGCCAGCAGCGGATCAGCCTCCTCCGTCGCGGCCCGGAGGGCACGTGCCGCTTCGTTCAGCAAGTCATGCTGGCGCTGGTTGAGTGCCGCCTCACCCGGCTTCGGAAGCGCCTGGCGAGCGGATTCAATGAGATCCGCGATAAGGTCGTCGATACCTTCGCCGGTCACCGCTGAAATGCGGTGTCTGGCTTGGACCTTTGGGGCGCCCTGGGGGCGATCGCTCTGCGCAGAGATTTCCCAGGCACCGGTGGGCCCCTCACCTTCTGGCCCGAGCCACAAGACCAGGTCAGCGCGATCAAGCGCCTCTAGTGCCCGCTCGATCCCAATGGCCTCCACCACATCATCGGTCGCGTCGTGCAGACCGGCCGTATCGGCAAATAGGAATGGAATGCCTGCATAACCAACCGGGCGGGTCAGCACATCGCGCGTTGTCCCAGCAATGGGTGTGGCGATGGCTGCTTCGGATTGCACCAGGATATTGAAAAGAGTGCTTTTTCCGGCATTCGGCGGACCGGCAATCACAACCCGATAGCCCTCCCGAAGCGCTTCCGCCTTGGGCCGGGCGAGCCAGCTCTTCAGCTCTTCCCACAAGGCATTGATTTGCTTGAGAAAATTGCCGGGAAGCACCGCGACATCATCTTCATCAGCAAAATCAAGCACGGCCTCCACCGTCGCCGACAATTCCAGCAACCGTTCGCGCCACTGTTCAACCGGGCGCGAGACGGCTCCCCCAGCCCTGGCGAGGGCAGCCTGCCGCTGCAAGTCAGTCTCGGCAGACAGCAGATCTGCCAGCCCTTCGGCTTCGGCAAGGTCGATCCGGCCATTGGCAAAGGCCCGCCGCGTAAACTCCCCTGGTTCCGCTGCCCGCAGGTCGGGCAGTTCGCCCAGCCTGTCCATCACGGCGGAGATTACCGCCCGGCCCCCGTGCAGGTGGAGTTCCGCCGTATCCTCGCCAGTGGCGGTCTGTGGGCCAGGCAGCCATAGGACCAGCGCGCGATCAAGCACTGCGCCGTTCCCATCCCGCAAAACCGCCGTAACGGCACGGCGATCACCGGGCAGGCGGCCGGCAAGGGCGTGCAGGGCCGTCCCGGCAGCCGGCCCACTGATCCGGATCACCGCAATTGCAGCCGGCGGCGCGCCGCTGGACAGGGCAAAGATCGTGTCGGCCATGGTCAATCAGACAAACCGAAGGGTTCAGTCTTCACCCTTCTTCTTCGCCCCGGCAGCAAAGGCCGCCCCGTTTTCGACAAATTGCTGGAACAGCTTGAGCCCCATCTGCCCCATCGGTGCGATGTTCTTAGCGATTTCCTGGATCTGGTCGACGTTGCCGGCACCCTTCATCGCCCGGGAAATGGCCTCAACATAAAACTGGTTGGCCTTCCCAACATCGGGCAGGCCCAGGAACGAGCGCGCCTCTTCCGGGGTGCAGTCGATCTCGACATTGATCTTCATCGTGGTCTCCTTGCCTGTGGTCCCGGTTCAGGCCATCAGGCTGGCACAGGGCCTTGGCAAAGTCCATCCAGCCGACATAATGCCGCGCAACACCCTTATGCTTGCGGAGCTTGTCCATGGCCACCAATACCCAGATTTCCTCGCTCGACGGCGGAGCCCAGATTCCGGCCTATGTCGTCCGCCCGGTCGGCACGCCAAAGGCCGCCATCATCGTCATTCCGGAAATCTTCGGGGTGAATCCCGGCATCCGGCAAAAGTGCCAGACCTGGGCCGACGCTGGCTATCTCGCCGTCGCCCCGGACCTGTTCTGGCGGTTTGCCCCCGGGGTCGAAAACGATCCCGACGTACCTGAGCAGTTCCAGCAGGCGCTGGGCTATTTTGGCCAATATGACGCCAATGACGGGGTTCAGGATATCGAAGCGACCATCCACTGGATTCGCCGCGAGGCGGGCGTGCAAAAGGTCGGCTGCGTCGGTTACTGCCTTGGTGGCCGCCTCGCCTATATGGCGGCAGCGCGGACCGATATCGATGCGTCGGTCGGCTATTACGGTGTGATGATCGACACCATGCTGAATGAAAGCCATGCTATCGCCAATCCGCTGATGCTTCACATTCCGACTGCCGACCACTTCGTAGGTCCGGAAGCCCAGGCTGCGATCCATGCGGACCTGGATAGCCACCCCAAGGTCACCCTGTACGATTATGCCGGGCTGGACCATGGCTTCGCCGCGGAAATGGGCAGCCGCCGCGATGAAGCTGGAGCCCAGCTGGCGGACAGCCGGACCCGGGAATTCCTTGCCGCCAACCTAGCCTGAGCTGTAGCTGCCGATTGCCTGGAAGATCCGCGCGATGGCCGCGCGGTCTTCCTCCGGCACTTCGGGCCGCCAGATTTCGAACAGCAGGACAACGCGGCGCTGTGGCCCGTCGTTCTTTGCCTCGTGCTCGATCGAATCGTCAAAGATCAGCGGAACGCCGGGTTCCCAGGTGCGCGTTTCGCTGCCAACGCGCAGCCAGCAATTTGGCGCGGTGAGAATGGGAATGTGGCAGATCAGCCGCGTGTTGAGCATGCCACAATGCGGCTTGATATGGGTTCCGGGCAGCAGGCTTGACCAGTGGGCATTGGGTGACCGGCCGCTGATCAGCGGCAGGGGTGCTTGTTCAAGCGCTGCAATGGTTGCAGGGCAACGCCGCGCGTTCTCCTCAACCACCGCGCCATCACGCCAGAAGTAAAAGGCAGACCAGTCCTTGCGCTCCAGCAGGTGATTGGCCGGGGCTGGGCGATCGGGGTTGTGGCGGACATAGGGGTCAAAGCCCGTATCGCCACCAGCGATGACCGCGGTCAGTTCCTGTTGCATCGCCGGAACTTGGGCCAGCATTGCCTCAAGCCACGGGAAGTAGGCCGGTTCGTAAAACCGGCGCTGGGGCAAACCGGGATAATAGAACATGGTGGGTTGCTGCAGATCGATCCGGCGCTTGCCGGTGAGCAATTCAACAGCCTCGTACATCGCCGGACTAAGGTTTTCTCCCAACTCGCCTAGCAAATGCCCGGTGAAGTCATCGGTCGCATTGCCAAGATAGGCGCGGGCATGCGCATCCAGCTGCGCGAGTTCGGGTGGGACCCGACCATCAAAGGCCATTTGCGCCTGGGCTGTGCGATAGAAACTGATCGCCGCGCGCGCATCGCCGGCGCGTTCACGCAGCAAGCCCTTGAGCAGCAGCGCACCGACATCGCGGATTTCACGGGCAAGCTGCCGATCGATTGCCGCCTCGGCAGCCTCGTTCCGCCCCAAAGCCAGTTCGGCATTGGCCAGCGCCGGCCAGGGAAAGTCTAAGGGCGCAGACCCCTCGGCAGCTTCTCGCAACAGCTCGGCCGCCCGATCGACGCGCCGTTCGGCAAGGGCCCGCATCCCTTCGTTGATCAGACTGGCGCGAACGTTGCTCATGACCAATCTTAAGGCAGACTGGAACTTCGGCGCAAGCTACGGCATTCTCTGGGGAATCGCCGCAAGAAGGAGCTGACAATGTCCACCCACCCCGGTGTTGCCGCCTGGCATGCCTATATCGGCAACGAAACCGCCGAAGCGCTCGATGCCATGCTGGCCGATGATGCGGTGTTCCATTCCCCGGTGGTCCATACCCCCCAGGTGGGCAAGGCGATCGTCAGCAAATATCTGCTATCGGCTGCCAAGGTCCTTAACGGCGAACATTTTGCCTATGTCCGCGAACTGGTCGATGGCGATAACGCGCTGCTCGAATTCGTGAGCGAGATCGACGGGATCACAATCAACGGGATCGATCTGATCCGCTTCGACGAGAACGGAAAGATCATCGATTTCAAGGTGATGGTCCGCCCGATCAAGGCGGTGAACAAGCTGTGGGAGATGATGGCGGCGCAGCTGCAGGCGGCGGGATAGCCCACCGCCTGCGCGCTGGCCTTACTGGTTCATCGTCGCGAAGAAGTCTTCGTTGGTCTTGGAATCCTTCATCTTGTCGAGGAGGAATTCCATCGCGTCGATCGTGCCCATCTGCATCAGGATGCGGCGCAGGACCCACATCTTCGAAAGCTTGTCCTTGCCGACCAGCAGCTCTTCCTTGCGGGTGCCGGACTTGCCGACATCGAGCGCCGGGAAGATGCGCTTGTCCGCAACCTTGCGGTCGAGCACGATTTCCGAGTTGCCGGTGCCCTTGAACTCTTCGAAGATCACTTCGTCCATGCGGCTGCCGGTATCGATCAGCGCCGTGGCGATGATCGAAAGCGAACCGCCTTCCTCGATGTTGCGGGCCGCACCGAAGAAGCGCTTGGGCCGCTGCAGCGCATTGGCATCGACACCGCCGGTCAGTACCTTGCCGGAGGCCGGCACCACGGTGTTATAGGCGCGCGCAAGGCGCGTAATCGAATCGAGCAGAATCACGACGTCGCGTTTGTGTTCGAC
>JBEGJL010000194.1:0-5546 GCA_041184605.1 Pseudomonadota bacterium | reverse complement strand
CGTTCGATCCGGTCGCACATCCCTGTCCTGCGCCGTAACCACCTCTGCTGCACAGGGCAGCTGCTGCGGCGCCGGATGAGGGATTATGAAGAAACTGACTGTCTCCGCCCTGCTGGGCGCCTGCGCGATCCTGGCGGCAAGCCCGGCCCATGCCGGCAGCACCGATGGCAAGGTCCAGGTCAAGCTGCTCGCCACTGGCGTGCTGCCGGATGGCAAGATCACCGCGCTGGAAAACAATGCAATCGGCCTGCCCGCCGGCAGCCAGACCAGCGCCAATGACAATGTCGTGCCGACCGTGGCCGTCGAATGGTTCGCTTCGAACAATGTCTCGATCGAAACGATCTGCTGCCTGACCCAGCACAAGGTTGGCGGCGAAGGCGCGATTGCCGGGGCGAAGATTCTTGATCACGTGCTGATCCTGCCCGCGACGGTGACGCTGAAGTACCATGTCGATGCCGGGGCGGTTAAACCCTACGTCGGCGTTGGCCCGTCGGTGTTCTTCTACATCGATGAAAAGCCTGCCGCGACGACCATGGCGCTGGGCGGCACCAAGGCCAAGCTCGACAACCAGTTCGGCGTTGCGCTGCAGGCCGGGGTCGATATCCCGATCAATGACAAGGGCTTTGGCATCAGCCTCGATGCCAAGAAGTACTTCATGAACACCCGCCTGCACGTGACCAACGCGGCCGGTGCGGAAGTGCTGACGACCAAGCACAAGCTTGATCCCTGGGTGCTGAGCGGCGGGGTATCCTACCGCTTCTAAAGCGTCGTTTTCCGGTCCGGGGGAACCCGGACCGGTGCACCAATCAACCAGCTTCGGCCAACAGCCCTTCGCGGTCGCGAATTTCGACCTCGCGCCGCGAAGGCAGGTCGATCAAGCCCTCTGACTTGAGGCGGGTAAACTGGCGGCTGACGGTTTCGATCGTCAGCCCCAGCACGTCAGCCACCTGCTGGCGCGAGAATGGCAGGGTAAAGCGGCTCAGCGGCTGGTCATGGCTGCCCTGGCAACCCTGCTCAACCAACCGCTCAGACATCTCGACGATAAAGCTGGCCACGCGTTCTCCGGCCGACTTGCGGCCCAGCAGCAGCATCCAGCGCCGGGTCCGATCCAGTTCACCCAGCGTGCGCTGCAGCAGCTTGTGTTCGAGCGCCGGGTGTTCGCGCGCAAAAGCATCGAAATCGCGGCGGCTGAACACGCAGACCTTCGCCTCGGTCAGGGCGGTAACCCCGTGTCCCGTGGTCGATCCGAAAGGCCGGCCGATGAAGTCCGATGGGTAAACCACCCCGACAATCTGCTCACGCCCGTCCTCGGTTCCGGTCGAAAGTTTGAGCACGCCATCGATCACATTGGCGACGAGGACCGAATCCTCACCCTCCCAGATCAGTGATTCCCCAGGCTCAAGCGTGCGGCGGCGGCCAATAGTATTGAGCGTTTCCAATTCGTTGGCATCGAGCGAGGCGCAAATTGCTCGGTTCCGGACAACGCAGGTATCGCACGCAGACATACCAGCATATTGCCGGAGCACCCCTCGTGGCGCAAGCTAGACGATATCGACCAGCGGCCCGAGTTCGGCCCGCAAACGCTCCAATGCCTGCGCCTTCAACTGGTGCACCCGTGGCACCGATACGTCGAGCGTTGCGGCAATTTCCGCCAATTTGAGCTCTTCGACAAAGTAGAGCTGCATCACCAGTTGCAGCCGCACGGGAAGGCTCGCCACAGCACTGGTCAGAGCCTCGCGCAGTTCCGGTGATCGCGCCAGAGCCAGGTGCCCTTTCGATCCGCGACCATACCGATGCCCTGCCCTGGCGGGCGCGGGCCGGGGTCAACAACTGGTCGCTCTCGGCCGGACGGGCCGAGGCAGCGCGCCAGGCGCTATTGCGCCAAGGCATTGCCGAAGGGCGTTATCACTGGATTGAGGGCGTGGCCGACCGCGAGCCGCTGATCCGGGACAACCCCGAGGATCCGCGCAACCGCGGCATTTCGATCCTGTTGCTGCGCTGAGCAGCCCGTGGCAGACTGCGGGCGATGCATATCGCCTTCCTGCTGTTCCCGAATGTCACCCAGCTGGACCTGACCGGCCCGGCGCAATTCCTGTCGCGCCTGCCCGATGCGAAAGTTGATCTGGTCTGGGAGAACCTGGCACCGGTGCCGACCGACGCCGGATTTTCGATCCTGCCGACCGCCACTTTCGCCCAAGTGCCGCAGGCCGACCTGCTCTGCATCCCCGGCGGGATCGGGGTGAATAGGGTGATTGACCATGGCCCGGCGCTGGACTGGGTGCGGCAAGTGGGGACCGATGCGCAATGGGTAACCAGCGTCTGCACCGGCGCGCTGATCCTTGGCGCGGCCGGACTGCTGAAGGGTTACAAGGCAACAACCCACTGGGCCTGGCACGATCTTCTATCGCTGTTCGGGGCAGAGCCGGTTCAGGCCCGCCACGTTATCGACCGGAACCGGGCGACCGGCGGCGGCGTCACCGCGGGGATCGACTTTGCCCTGGCCCTGATGGCCAAGATCGCGGGCGAGGATCATGCCCGGATGGTCCAGCTGGCGCTGGAATACGATCCGGCCCCGCCCTTCCCCGGCGGATCACCCGCGAAGGCGGAATCAGCCCAGGTTGCAGCCTATAACGCCCGGGCAGACCGGCTTGCGCCGACGCGGCGCGAGGATCTGATTGCCGCCGCCCGCCGTCTGGGCTTTTCGGGCGACTGACACCGTGCCAAAGTCCATCCCATAAACAGGGAGGGGACGATTCATGGCCGTTGGCCAACATATCCTGTGGGGCACCCCCCACTCGCTCTATACGGGCAAGGCGCGAAGCTATCTCATCAAGAAGCAGATCGCGTTTGCGGAACGGGTTCCGGGGAACCCGCATTTCCTGAATGACGTGGTGCCCGCCATCGGCCACATGGTGCTGCCAGTGCTGGAGACGGCTGACGGCCAGTTGGTGCAGGACACCAGCGCGATCATCGATTATCTCGATACGCAATACCCAGAACCTGACCTGACCCCGCCTGGCGGGGTCCAACAGGTTGTGGCGAATTTCCTTGATGCCTTTGGTTCGAACTACCTCCTGCCACTGGCGATGCACTATCGCTGGACCTATCGCGCCGAGCAGGAGCTGTTCCTGCAAGCCGAATTCGCGCGCGCCGTCCCGCCCGCCATTCCCTATGAACAGCGCCTGGCAATGGCCGGGGCGATCATGAACCGCTTCAACGGCTTCCTGCCAAACCTGGGAGTGACCCCGGCGGTCATCCCGGCGATGGAGGAAAGCTATCGCGAACTGCTGGCCGTGCTGGAGGCCCATTTCCGCCTGCATCCCTATCTGCTTGGCGGGCGCCCAAGCCTGGCCGACTTCGGGATGATGGCACCGCTCTATGCCCACCTCGCCCGCGATCCGGTGCCGGCCCTGCTGATGCGGACCATTGCCCCAAATGTTGCCCGGTGGACCGAACGGATGAACAGTCCGGCGATTATCGACAGCGACTATGCAGATGACAGCGGTGCCTATCCCTCAGACGATGCGATCCCGGCCTCGCTCGGAGATGTCCTGCGGGTGGCCTTTTCGCAATGGGCACCGGGGCTGGCTGCTGATGCGGCCCAGTTTGAACAGTGGCTGGCCAGCCTTGGCGATGCACCGTCGGGGACGCTGGTCTCGCACGATGGTAAACGGCAGGTGCACCCGCATGTTGGCCGGGTCAGCTATGCCTGGCGCGGCGTGATGATGGAGCGCGCAAGCCAGCCGCACTCGCTGTGGCACCTGGCCCGCGCGCAGGCTCTGGCGGACAGGCTTCCAGAATCCGACGCCCATGCCCTGCAGGCGCTGCTTGCACGGACCGGCGGCGCCGAAGTGATGGCCATCCGAACCACCCGTCCGATCAAACGATCCGAAAACGTCCTGGTCCTTGCCTGAGCAGCGACCAGTCCATCAATTGCAAGGAATGTCGATGAATTACGATGACGTCGTCCTCGGTCGCAGATCGATCCGGGGCTATCTGAACAAGCCCGTGCCACGTGAACTGATTGCGGAAGTGCTGACGCTGGCCATGCGTTCGCCCAGTTCGATGAACACCCAGCCGTGGAACTTCCACGTGATCACTGGCGAGCCGCTGGACCGGATCCGCGCCGGCAATACCGAGCGCAACCTGGCCGGCGTGCCGCACAGCCGCGAATTTCGCACCGGCCATCCCTTTGAGGGGGTCCACCGTGAGCGCCAGATCGGTGTGGCCAAGCAGCTGTTTGCCGCCCAGGGCATTGCCCGCGATGACAAGGAGGCCCGGCTTGACTGGGTGCTGCGCGGCTTTCGCCAGTTCGATGCGCCGGTCTGCGTGATCATCACCTATGACAAGGAATTGGCCGACAGCGATGATACCGCCTTCGATTGCGGGGCGGTTACCACCGCATTGGTCAACGCCGCCTGGTCGCGCGGGCTGGGCTGCGTGATCAACAGCCAGGGCATCATGCAAAGCCCGGTGGTGCGCGAGCATGCCGGGATTCCGGACGATCAGGTGATCATGAAGGCAGTCGCCCTCGGCTGGCCGGATGAGAGCTTCCCGGCCAATGCCGTGGTTTCGGAACGCAAGCCGGTTGAAGAGGCCACCCGCTGGGTCGGGTTCGACTGAAACGGAAAAGGCCCGGCGGTTTCGGGGGACCGCCGGGCCGTGCCTGGAAGGGGACAGGCAACCGGGTTCAAGTGCTAGAACGGTTGCCGTCGGCCCCGGTTAAGGGCGAAACATCAAAAAGGCAGCCAGCGCTGCTTTTTGGCGAACTTCATGTATCCAGCGCTGATGCCCAAACGCAACCCAGCGCCCATCCGGACCGGAATCAGCACCACGTCGCCGCGTCGCAGATAGCTGACGTTAAAGCCGCCAACGACATAGGCCTGTCCTTCAGCCGCACCGTAGAGCTGATAGAGGTCTTCGGTGTTGTAGAGGTTGTAGACCAGCACAAAGGTATCGGCCGCATTGGCACCCAGGTCGACGCCAACCGAGGGGCCGGTCCAATAGACGGTTTTCTTCCCTTCGACCTTGTGGTGCAGGGTTCCCGAGCCATACCGAATGCCCAGGCCCACCGCGCCGCCGCCTTCGCGGCCGACGATATAGGCGTTGGGTTCGCCCTGCTTCTTGAGCAGGTCCTGAATCATCGAGGCGAGGCCTTGGGCACCCTTGCCGAATAGGCCCTCGGCGGCGCCGATCAGGTCATCCTGTTTATAGGTGGTGCCGTCCGCGACGGCCTGGGCCGGATCAACCGCAGCCTGAGATGCCGTTACGGCCGGCGGTGCGCTGGCTGCAGGGGTCTGGGTTTGGGCAACTGTGGCCGGATCCGCTGCGGGTGTGGTCGCGGCTGGAGCTGCCTTGGTCGATGCGGACAGATCGCCGTCGATGGCCTTGTTCGGATCGACTGGCGAGACCTGGGCTACGCCGATTGAGCTTGAGGCGATGGCCATCAGACCGATCAAACCCACCCGCCAATTGCCCCGCAGAATCGCCTTAATCATGTATTTCTTCCCGTGTGTGGCTGCCTTGGACGCACAAGCGCCAGACTA
>JBEGJL010000193.1:0-6263 GCA_041184605.1 Pseudomonadota bacterium | reverse complement strand
ATGCCCACACCGCCATGCTGGCCGGTGCCGCCCGGGTGCTGGCCGCGCGGCAGGCCGAGCTGAAGGGCACCGTCTCCTTCATGTTCCAGCCCGGCGAAGAGGGCCATCACGGTGCCCGCTTCATGCTGGATGACGGGCTGATCGACCCACTGCCCGATGCCGCTTTTGCGCTCCATGTCATGCCCAATGCCAAGCATGGTCTCGCAGCCGGCCGGGCTGGACCGCTGATGGCGGCAGCCGACCAGTTCGAGATCGTGGTCACTGGCGCCGGCGGCCATGCCTCGATGCCACACCAGACCCAGGACCCGGTCCCGGTCGCCTGCGAGATCGTGCTGGCGATCCAGACGATGGTCACCCGCCAGTTCAACGCCCACGATCCGGTCGTGGTCACGGTCGCCCGGATCGAGGGCGGGACGGCTCACAATGTGATCGCCGACTTTGCCACGCTCAAGGGCACTATGCGCACGCTTTCCCCACGGCACCGCGCCCGGTTGCATGGTGCCCTGCGCCAACTCGCCACCGGGATCGCCGCCGCTCACGGACTGAGTGCCGAGGTCCGCATCATCGAGGGCTTCCCCGTCACGATCTGCGATGCCCGCGCCGTTGCCTTTGGGGAGCGGGTGACGAACGGCCTGTTCGGAGCCGATGCCTGGCAGACCCTGCCCGCCCCGATCATGGGCGCCGAAGACTTTTCCTATGTGCTGGAGAAGGTCCCCGGTGCGATGTTCTTCCTCGGCGTGGCCGAGGATGGCGCAGACTGGAGCGCCTGTTGCGGCATCCATTCCACCCGGATGATGGTGGATGAAGCGGTCCTGCCGCGCGGAACCGCTCTGCTGGCCGGTCTGGCCGAGGAGTTCCTGGCAGGCGGCTTCTAAACTGGCCGCGACATTGACCAGAAGTAAGGGCCATCCTTCGCCGGTACGCGCCACTCCTCGTGCACGGCGAAGCCCAGGCGCAGGTAGATGCCGACATTACCCTCGGTCGCGGTTTCCAGCAACGTGGGCTTGCCCTCTGCCGTTGCTGCGGCAATTCCAGCGCGGATGGTAAGGCTGCCCAGCCCCTGCCTCTGGCAATCGGGCCGCACCCCGGCATAGCGCAGGTAATACCAATCCTCACCATTGGGCAGATGCGCTCCAATCGCATCGCCAACCCTGCTCGCGCGCAATATCCGCCGCCCGAAGATGCCAAGCAGGCGCGCCAGTTCCGGCGGCCAGAGCGGATCATGGTGGTGAACCTTGCCGGGAAGGCGCCACAGCGTGACGGCCTCGCAGCCCGGTGTGCCCAGTGCGATGCCATGGCGCTGGTGATCGTCCCACAGCCAGCTGAACATCCGTGGCAGGCGGCGAGTGCGTTCAGCTGCATCGGGGATGATCCAGCTGACCGCCGGATCATCCTGGAACGCCGCGGCGAGTGTCGTCACGGCCGCGGTGCGGTGTTGCAGTCCAAGGCGAATGACCGTGCGGTCCATCATTTTGCACCCCGTGCCGGGCCCAGCAGCAGTGCCGCGAATGCCGCCGTGAATAGCAGGTCCCCGGCAAGGACCGGAGCGGTGCCCGGCGCGGCCGTGCCTGCCGCAATCGACGGCGCAAGCAGGACCACCAGCCCCAGCTTGCCGACCACTCCTGCCCACAGCGTCGTGGCAAGGCGCGCCGGGTTGGCGGCCACCAGCGCGTAAAGCACCCCGAACCCTGCGACCAGCACGGCGCTGATCTTGTCACTGGCAACCAGGGCGGTGTTTAGCAGCACGGGCAGGCTGACCAGCCAGTTATAGACCGCCGCCGCCCACAACATCCAAGACCAGCCTTTAGCCATTTGCCTACCCTCCCTTGCAAACTGAGACTTGGCTCAGACTGTGTCCTTGTCAACGCCCGTTGCGCTGGTCGGCTGCGGCTGCCATGGCCGCAGGCGGAAGGGGAAATACCACATGTCCGGTGACGACGAAGACTATGTCTATGACGAGGACAGCGGCGAATGGCTGCCGGCTTCGGAACTTGCGGCCAAGCGTGCGGCTGAAAGCGCCGTTGAAGTGCGTGATGCGGTGGGCAATCTCCTGGCCGACGGGGACTCGGTCACGCTGATCAAGGACCTGACGGTCAAGGGCGCAGGGCAGACGCTGAAGCAGGGGACCGTCATCCCCTCGATCCGCCTGACCGGTGACGCGCAGGAGATCGACTGCAAGTATCCCGGGATCAAGGGGCTGGTGCTGCGCGCGGAATTCGTGCGCAAGCGCTAGGTTCTGCCCCGGTCAGGCCACTTCGCGCAGGATCGAGGCAAAGCTGGTGAAGACCACGCGCGTATCGCTGGCAAAGCTTTCCGGCAGCCGCGCGGCGAACATGGTGGCGGAACCAGCGCCGTGGAGCGGGGTCAGGAATGACTGCATCGACCAGCCGGGGCATTCGCGTCCGGTGCGGTGGTCCCGGCGGATCACCACCAGGCTTTCATGGCGGGGGTCACGCGCGATCCGCTCAAGCGTATCTTCCACCACGGCATCCTCGCCTTCGAGCAATTGCATGAAGTGTTCGCCATTATAGGCCAGCATCCCGGTCACCCCGCGCGGCGCGTTCTCGGCCGCGGCCTGCTCGGCCAGCGCGACCAGTTCCTCACGCCGGAACGCGCTGGTCGCCGTGCTGACGTAGATCAATGAAAGCATGTCTGGCCCCTCCCCAGGGTTTGCCCGGCGCTGGTCCGGTTGGCGGACTCGGTGCAAGGCCATGTCAGAGCAGCAGATTATCCGCGAGGGCGCAAGCGCGGGGACTGTTGGAATAAGTTGACACAGTTGACAGTGCGTCCGCTTTTCCCAACAGGCCAAACGTCCCGGAATTCCGGGGCCTGCGCGCCGTTTCGCCACCGATTGCGCTTCCGGAAAAAATAAAAAATCCCGGCCTCGCCAGGCGGCATCGATCAACAATTGCAAAGAGCCGGGTGAACTTAGCAGGTGGCGGGGAAGTAGGAAAATCGCGCGCTGGTCTGTCCGCGCTCTCGGCCAGGGCGAGATGTTCGGCCCGCAGCGCTGCGCGGCGTTCGAGTTAGTCGGGGGCGAGGTTGTAGGTCAGCAGCCAGCGTTTCATCATCCCCGTCCAATTATTCGTGCTCCCTCCCGCCAGCACCGATATACAGCTCACGCCCGCCTTCATTGTACTTGGCTACAAAGTCGCGCACTTACTGCGTGATCTTCATCGAGCAGATCTTGGGCCCGCACATCGTGCAGAAATGCGCGGTCTTGCGCATTCGGCAGGGAGGCTGCGCCTTAGTCCGTCTGTGCCGCCTTCTTCGCTTGCAATTCGGCGTGAGCCGCGTTGATCACGTGCCAGGACTCTTCGCAGCGGCGCTGGTCGCGCTGGCGCTTGCTGGCGCAGAGGCGGTCAAGCCGGGCGACGAGTTCCTTGGTGGTCGGGCGGTCGCTGACCAGGCCATAGGACCATGCCACCGCGGAAACTTGGGGCGTTTGCGGTTCACCGGTCTGGGCGGCGGCGGGGGCGGCGAGGGCAAGTGCAATCAGGACGGTCCAGCGCATGGTCTATCTCCTTGTGCAATAACGAGAAGTAACCATGCGCCGGATCGAGAGTCAATCGTGCCCCCGGTCCCCCGCGCCCATATACAACTCCCGCCCGGTCGCGTCGTAGACCTTGCTCATCTCGGCCATGCCCTTCTCGGCCTCGTCGGCAGCGACGAAGCCGGCGCTGTCCTGGTTCTGGAGCCGGGCAAAATCCCGCACTTCCTGCGTGATCTTCATCGAGCAGAACTTGGGCCCGCACATCGAGCAGAAATGCGCGGTCTTAGCGCCTTCGGCGGGCAGGGTCTGGTCGTGGTACTGTTCGGCCGTATCGGGATCGAGCGACAGGTTGAACTGGTCGCGCCAGCGGAATTCGAAGCGGGCCTTTGACAGGGCATCATCGCGCACCTTGGCCGCCGGGTGGCCCTTGGCCAGGTCCGCCGCGTGGGCGGCGAGCTTGTAGGTGACCACGCCGACCTTCACGTCATCGCGATCCGGCAGGCCCAGGTGTTCCTTGGGCGTAACGTAGCAAAGCATGGCTGTGCCGTACCACCCGATCATCGCCGCGCCGATGCCGCTGGTGATATGGTCATAGCCCGGGGCAATATCGGTGACGAGCGGCCCGAGGGTGTAGAACGGTGCCTCGCCGCAGGCGGCCAGCTGCTTGTCCATGTTCTGCTTGATCTTGTGCATCGGCACGTGGCCGGGGCCTTCGATCATCACCTGGACATCCTGTTCCCAGGCACGCTTGGTCAGTTCGCCCAGGGTGTAGAGTTCGGCAAACTGGGCCTCGTCATTGGCATCGGCGATCGAACCGGGGCGCAAGCCATCGCCCAGCGAATAGGCGATGTCATAGGCCTTCATGATCTCGGTAATCTCGTCAAACCGTTCATAGAGGAACGATTCCTTGTGATGCGCCAGGCACCACTTGGCCATGATCGAACCGCCGCGGCTGACAATGCCGGTGACGCGCTTGGCGGTGAGCGGGATATAGGGCAGCCGCACCCCGGCGTGGATCGTGAAATAGTCCACGCCCTGTTCGGCCTGTTCGATCAGGGTATCGCGGAAGATCTCCCAGGTCAGGTCCTCGGCAATGCCGCCAACCTTTTCCAGCGCCTGGTAGATCGGCACGGTGCCGATCGGCACGGGGCTGTTGCGCAGGATCCATTCGCGGGTGTCATGAATGTTGCGCCCCGTGGACAGGTCCATCACGGTATCCGCGCCCCAGCGGATCGACCAGACCATCTTGTCGACTTCACTGGCGACGTCGCTGGCAACGGCCGAGTTGCCGATATTGGCGTTGATCTTGACCAGGAAGTTGCGGCCGATTGCCATCGGTTCGGATTCGGGGTGGTTGATGTTGCTGGGGATGATCGCGCGGCCGCGGGCCACTTCTTCACGCACCCATTCGCCGGTCACGTAATCGGGGATGCTGGCGCCCCAGTCCTGCCCGTCGCGCGCATATTCGCGCAGCATCTCGCGCCCCAGGTTTTCGCGGGTCGCGACATATTCCATTTCCGGCGTAACGATGCCGCGGCGGGCATAGTGCATCTGGCTGACATTGGCGCCGGGCTTCGCGCGCAGCACGGTGCGGCGCACGTTGGGGAAGGGCGGCACCCCGCCCGAGCGATCGGGGCCGAGCTGGCCATTGTCCTCGGGCCGGACCTCGCGCTGGACCACTTCCTCCACGTCGCCCCGCGCGCGGATCCAGTCACGGCGCAGTTCGGGCAGGCCGGCGGCTATGTCGATGGTCGCGGTGGGATCGGTATAGGGGCCAGAGGTGTCATAGACCCGCACCGGCGGCTCGCCGCTGCCCGGCTCAAGCTGGATTTCACGCATGGCGACCTTGAGCGGGCCGACGTGGATCTTCTTCGAGCCGCGGATCGGGCCGGTGGTGACGCCGATTTCGAGCTTGCTGTTGATGTCGGCCATGCGAAACGCTCCTTCAAGGGCGAAGAGCGGAGCGTCCTTCGACAAGCTCAGGATGAGCGGACCGAATGCCCTCCCTCCGCCCGTGCTAACGGGTTCAGGTTCAACGGGTCGGGCGATGCTAACCGCCCCTCTCAGCGTGAGCACGCTCCCCGGGGATGGGTGGACAATAGGGCCTTGCCGTCAGAAGGTCCAGCGGTGACCACGCTCTACCGTCTTAATGCCACAGCCGCGCAGATCGGGCACCGGTTCGGTGCCAGTGTCGCCGCCGGGGATCCCTGGATCGGCGGCACCATCGCGCCTGGCAGCTTTGCCCCGGTGGTGACGGCGGGCCGCGAATTCGTGGCCGGGCCGCGTCCGCCGGGTGAGCCGCAGCGGCGCCTGGTGCCGCGGCTGTGGGGGGTGCCGCCGCCGCAATCGGCCGGGGACGCATCGCGCCCGGTCCTGACGGTGCGCAATGCGGATTCGCCGTTCTGGATCGGGAATCTCAGGAACAGCGAATTCCGCTGCCTGGTCCCGGCAAGCGCGGTGATGCTGTGGGGCGGGACCGAGCCCAGCACCGGCAAGCGCCGTCAGCTCTGGCTGGCCTGCGCCGACCAGCCGCTGTTCGCCATGGCCGGGGTGTGGAAGGATAGCGAGGTGGCGAGCTTTGCCCTGCTGACCTGTCCGGCCAATGCGAGCTTGCGTGAACTGGGGGTGGAGCGGATGCCGGTGATCCTGCCGGGCGATCCGGCGGCGGTGCGGACCTGGCTGGTCGGCGGCTGGGACCGCGCAGCAGCGCTGATCGCGCCCTATTCGTCGCATATGAGCCAGCTTGGCGGGCTGTCCGGGGAAGGTGGCG
>JBEGJL010000192.1:0-5742 GCA_041184605.1 Pseudomonadota bacterium | reverse complement strand
TCCTTGCGCAACCCGGGGCGCGATTGCGGCGCCCCGGGTTGCGCAAGGATTCGGCCTACTGCAACAGGCGATAGTCGGAGTTGACGCGCGCGGGATCGGGAAGTGGGATGCTTCCACCTTGATGCGCAGTCGGCGCTTGGCCGGGTGGATCATGCTTTCGTGGCGCAGTTATTGCGGCGCCAGACATGTCTGCGCTCAAACCGGAAGTCATCTTTGGGTTCCCGCTGTGTCGCCGCAGTTGTGACGTTCCGGCAATAATCACGCGGTCTTATAGGGCATTTTTCGCAGGTGCGGATTGGGCGGAACCGCGCCGAGCGAAGAGTAAATACGCATATCGCCAGCGATTACGTGGGTTTGCAGTTCGCGGAGTCTGCAAATGTCCAGATCGGCAAACGTTTGCTTGCCGAAATGGATGCGATTCCGGTCTGTCCTCGGGGAGCCGGTGCCAATCGTGTCAAACCGCTTGAAGATTCGGAAATACTTGTTGCCACGGTGCCTTTTTTGGATCGATCAAGTGGCTGAAAAAGATTCACTTTTTCTTGCGAGCTTTCGATCTTGGCGATTTCTCAGATTTAACGCTTGAATCGCTGAATCGAATGTGATTCTAAGGTGCCCATGGGTGGGCGTAACGAACCAAAACTTCTCAATCAGAACGTGCGACAGGCGTCGCCATTGCTTGGCTTGTTGTTTCTGCTGGGAATCGCCCTGGCAGGGCCCAGCGGGGTTTTGGCGTGGAGCGAATATAACCGTGCGCTTGCCGATAAGCAGGCTCAGGTTGAAAAGCTGAAGGCGGAGCGCGACGTGCTTAAGAATCGCGTAGCCTTACTCAATCCCAACAACGTCGATCCTGACATGGCCAGTGAATTGGTCCGTAAAGACATGAACCTTGTCCACCCGGACGAAGTGGTGATCCTGCTCAACTGATTGCTGCATGCGCCGATATAGCGCGGGCATTCAAACCAAAAATACGAATGCACCGGTTTCCCTTACGGCTCTCGCGCCCTATAGGCGCCTGAGAGGATTCCACCCCAGGGGACCACAATTGGCTAAGAAACCGAATTCCGCCAAGGCTGCCGCCGCTGAAGAAGGCTTTGCGCTGCGCAGCCTGCAAGAGGCGCACACCGCCGACAAGCACTATAAAGCCAGCGATGAAGAGCTGCTGACCTTCTACGAACAGATGGTCCTGATCCGCCGGTTTGAAGAGCGCGCGGGCCAGCTTTACGGTCTGGGCCTGATTGGCGGCTTCTGCCACCTTTATATCGGTCAGGAGGCCGTGGCCGTGGGCCTGCAATCGGCCCTGGACGGTGAGAAAGACAGCGTCATCACCGGCTATCGAGACCATGGCCACATGCTGGCTTACGGCATCGATCCCAAGGTCATCATGGCCGAGCTGACCGGCCGCGCTGCGGGCATTTCCAAAGGCAAGGGCGGGTCGATGCACATGTTCAGCGTCGATCACAAGTTCTACGGCGGCCACGGCATCGTGGGCGCGCAGGTGCCGCTGGGGACGGGGCTGGCCTTCGCGCACAAGTACCGCAGCGATGGCGGGGTCTGCATGGCTTACTTCGGCGATGGCGCGGCCAACCAGGGCCAGGTCTACGAAGCGTTCAACATGGCGGCGCTGTGGAAGCTGCCGATCATCTTCGTGGTTGAGAACAACGGCTATGCCATGGGCACAGCGGTGAAGCGCGGATCGGCCGAGACTGAATTTTATCGTCGTGGCACGGCGTTCCGCATTCCTGGCATGGCAGTGAATGGCATGGACGTGCTGGAAGTGCGCCAGGCTGCCAATATCGCTCTGGACTATGTCCGCGCAGGCAACGGTCCGGTGCTGATGGAGCTCAACACCTATCGTTATCGCGGCCATTCCATGTCCGACCCGGCGAAGTATCGCAGCCGCGAGGAAGTGCAGGAAATGCGCGACAAGCACGATCCGATCGAAGCCGCCAAGGCCGAACTGCTGGCGCGCGGCATCAACGAGGAACGGATCAAGGATATCGACAAGCGCATTCGCAGCATCGTTGCTGAAGCAGCTGATTTTGCAGAAAATTCTCCGGAGCCTGAAATGACCGAACTCTACACCGACGTGCTGGTGGAGAGCTACTGATGGCAATCGAACTCAAGATGCCTGCGCTGTCCCCGACCATGGAAGAGGGGACCTTGGCCAAGTGGTTGGTCAAGGAAGGCGATACCGTCAAGTCGGGTGACATCCTGGCCGAGATCGAAACCGACAAGGCGACGATGGAATTCGAAGCGGTCGATGAAGGCGTCGTCGGGCAGATCCTTGTTCCGGAAGGGACTGAAGGGGTTAAGGTTGGCACGGTCATCGCCTTGATTGGTGCAGATGGCGATGCTGCTCCAGCGCCCGCTCAGGCTGCACCAGTTCAGGACGCAGTGCCCGTCCTTGCCGCCGCGCCGCTGGCTGAGCAACCTGTCGCCGCGCCGCGCAAGGCTGATCCTGCAATCCCGGCCGGGACCAACATGAAGGTTTCGACCGTGCGCGAAGCCCTGCGCGATGCCATGGCCGAAGAAATGCGCCGCGATGACCGCGTCTTCGTGATGGGCGAGGAAGTGGCGGAATACCAGGGTGCCTACAAGGTCACCCAGGGCCTACTTGAGGAATTCGGTCCACAGCGCGTGATCGATACGCCGATCACCGAATACGGCTTTGCCGGGATCGGTGCCGGGGCGGCGATGGGCGGTTTGCGTCCGGTGATCGAGTTCATGACCTTCAATTTTGCCATGCAGGCGATTGACCACATCATCAACTCGGCAGCCAAGACCAACTACATGTCGGGCGGCCAGATGCGCTGTCCGGTGGTGTTCCGCGGCCCGAATGGCGCAGCCAGCCGCGTCGGCGCGCAGCACAGCCAGAACTATGGCCCCTGGTACGCCAACGTGCCCGGCCTGGTAGTTATCGCGCCCTATGACGCGGCCGATGCCAAGGGCCTGCTCAAGGCCGCAATCCGCTGTGAAGACCCGGTTGTCTTCCTGGAAAACGAGCTGGTCTATGGCCGCAGCTTCGAACTGCCCGAACTGGATGACCATGTCCTTCCGATCGGCAAGGCGCGGATCATGCGCGAGGGCAAGGACGTGACGATCGTATCCTATTCGATCGGTGTTGGCCTGGCGCTTGAAGCCGCGGAAACGCTGACGGCGGAAGGGATCGATGCCGAAGTGATCGACCTGCGCACCCTTCGCCCGCTCGACAAGGAGGCCGTGCTGACCTCGCTCGCCAAGACCAACCGCCTGGTCGTGGCTGAAGAAGGCTGGCCGCAGTGCTCGATCTCTTCGGAAATCATGGCGATCTGCATGGAAGAGGGCTTCGATCATCTCGACGCCCCGGTCCTGCGGGTTTGCGATGAAGACGTACCGCTGCCCTACGCCGCCAACCTTGAGAAGGCCGCGATCATCGATGCGCCGCGGATCGCGGCGGCCGTTCGCAAGGTCTGCTATCGTTGATCAGCATCGGGGCGGGTGATCAGGTCATCTGCCCCGAACTGCTGTACGAAATCGTGCCGTTGTAATTGCTGCAGCTTTGAATGGGATCCGGCGCAGACGGATCCTGTTGGTAAACCTGCGTCAGGTCACGTTCGTCGCGCACTGTAAAGGACGCGATCGAACGGATGGTCTCGCTGCCAATAAACTTATCCGAAATCAGCGGCTGATAATCGAACTGGACTTCGACAAAGATCACGGCTTCGTCGGGCAGTGCGGTCACTTCCTCACCGGTCGGGCCCATGCCGTGCTGCAAGTTCTGTCCCTCAACCCCATAACTTGATGCCGCCTGCTTGGCCCCGCGGCAGCGCTGCCAGTGGATGTACTGGCTGGTTCCGCCGGGGCGCACCTCCAGGCTGGAAATGATCACCCGGCCGTTGCGGAACAGGTCCAGCTTACCCGATTGCAGCTGCGCGCCATAAAACACGTCGTTGATATCGCCTTCGTAGACGCGGTGGGTTTGCAGTGCCGATTGCTCGCTGATGCGTGAGGCATTGTCCGCGATCTGGGCGGCCAGCTGGTTGATCTTCATGTGGGTTAGCGCCAGGTTTGCGGTCTCCGTGCCCCAGAGGCCTGCCGTCAGTATCAGTGGCGCCCCCAGCGCGAATTCCACCATGGCCACACCCGAACGGTTGCGGGCAAGTTTACGAAGCAGGTTCATTTGCAATTCCCGGTGGCTGGGGCGGTCAGACCGCTTGAGGAGTAGGGTTGGTTGCGCAGCACCGTTTTGGTTGTCATCTCCATGGTCTTTGATTGGCCGGGGATCAGGGCAGCCACGGGGAACAGCCGGGGATAGGTGATCCAGACCTGATATAGTACGGCGTCGCGTGCTGCGCCGATGCCGCCCAGGCCGGGCTTCTTGTCCCACTTGCCATTGCCGTTGACGTCCTCGAACGGCTCACCATTATCGCATCTGCCGTTGTTATTCAGGTCGCTCCAGTCCTCGGGCCGACCAACGTTGGAGAAGTTCTGGAAATAGGATCGGGAGAAAGTGACCTTGGCACCCGGCGCAATCGCCTGCACGGCTTTGGTCACAGTCCGGTCCAGCGCCTGCCGATCGCTCTTGGTCCCCTGAATGGTGGAATCCCGGGCCGCCTCTTGCACAGCGCCATTCAGGATCTGCGCGGTGTACATATTGTGCGCCATGTCAAACAGACCCATCAGGGTCAGCAACAGCGGCGGCAAGATCAGGGCGAATTCGACGATCGTCGCGCCCTGGCGATTGCTTGCCAGTCTGCCAAGAAAGCGATCCATCATTTCGATACCCTCAGGTTGCCGATTTGCTTGGCAATCTTGGAAAAGGCGTTGGCCAGATCCGTGGCATTGTTTGCTTCGAAGTAATGCCCGGGCCCGGCGCATTCGGTCATGACCGGGTTGATGCTGGTGCCAAAGGCGATGAACCACACGGTGATGTTGCGGTTCTTCACCTCGTTGCAGGCCACGGTGAAGCGCTTTTCAACCACCTGGCTGAGCGTCAGGCCACCCTTGGGATTTTCGCGGTTCCAGCGCCGCTTGTCCATGGGATCGATACCATAGGTGCCATAGTTCAGCTGGTAGGGAGAGGTTTCGCCATCGGTCAGGAAGATCATGTGGCGGCTGGTTGGGCGACCCGGAAGATCAGCATTTTCAGCCGCGAAGATGCCGGTCGGCGACAGCAGGCGTCCGCCCCAGATCATGCCGATGTCATGATAGGTTGAGCCATTTGGTGTTAGCCCCGCCGTATAGGCATCGACCTGCGCCACAGACATTTCCCGCAGCTTCTGTGCGGCCGCCGGGCAGGGCGACGCATCGTCAAAGGCGGAATTATAGTAGTTCGACAGACTGAACTTGGGATTTGGGTTCAGATAGTCATTTTGGCTGTGAAGAACTTCTGGCAGCCAGGACAGTTCATGCAGCAAGGGGCGCCACTGGGTGCTGGGCTTGTTTTTGGTGGGCACCGTATCGAGATCAAGATCCAGGGCGTTGGCGAAATTGACGTTGTCATAGTCATCAATTTCATAGGTATCGCGTTCTTCGATACAGCCCTGAAACGTGACGGGGCTGTTTACGGGCGCGTCCGGGGTACCCATCATCGGGAAGTTGATCTGCGCATAGTGTGGCGGATTGTTGCCCGAGTTGTCTTTGACGAAGGTCGTGTCGATGGTCGTCGGCTGGTACAGCCACTTCAGGATCTCGACCGTTTGGGGCACCTGCACCCCGGCCTGCCACTTGAACGTGTAATCCGTGTAATCCCAGCCTGAGACC